>JAAGZO010000388.1 GCA_024206195.1 bacterium
TGTACATAAATTCCTAGAGAGTTTTATGGCTTTGGAAGATGGAAGCTCCTATCAAGCATCAAGCTGAATGCAAACATTCAGTTAGCAGGCATTCCTAAGAAAGTGATCATGGAATTCCAAAGCCGGGTCCCTCTCCTCAGCTATGGCTATACAATACACAGCAATGTACAAGATACCGTAAAGTATAAGTGTCTCCAGGACCCATTATTACACCTTAGGGGGTTAAAGAAGCATCGACCTGATGCAGAAATATAAGTGTTAGGATTAGCATTTCTAGGACGTTCCTAAGCAGTGTAGTGAATCTTTATGAGAACCAGAAATCCGGCAAGTTTGAATGGAGCACCCCTTATGGACTTTGTTCAAAAGCAGAAGCTTAAGATCTTGACCTGGATGTCCATCAGAATTGCAGCCTACCTGATATGTTTCAGTTTGACTGGTAATCAATTGCGAAGTGTGATCAAATCGTAATAATATGAACAAGAATGTTTATTAAGGCGCATAGGCACGCTAGCAGAAATAATAGTAATATCAAAAGAGAAAGTGATAATGGAGCAGCTGCTTGAGAGCAACCACTCACGTTCACGTCCGGATACTTACACTGACTAACACCGACTCCTCTCGCTAATGGATCAATAATCAAACAGACTAAGGTGAATACGGAAACAGGCAACTGGCTGCGCAAGGCGGCTGTTGACAGTCTCCGTAATAATGGAGCTATGCTGCATCAAAACAGAAACCAGCGAGCTGACTAATAATGAAGCAGAGCCACATACGGCACCTGTTCCCAACAATAATCAATCTATATAATGTTAGAACATGGCACTGTAGATACAAAAGACAAAACGCTCCTGTTGGAGGCCTAACAAAACTTGTATGCGAACTAAGAACAAGCAATTATTACATATGCAAACTAAGAACAGGCAATTATCGCCTATACACGTATTGGAAATCGGACCTAACTATCTAACATATCATTTGTATCATTTGTACCATTTGTATCATCATAGGATTAGGATCAGATGATCAGCCCAAAAATGCTCATTATTAATGTCCCCTTTTATAA
>JAAGZO010000389.1 GCA_024206195.1 bacterium
TGAGGGTTTTAGAATCGTCTCATTTGAAACTACAGTCCGTATTATCCATATCGCGCACCTCCATGATAGTATTAAGCTATGTTTAATCATGTCTCCCAAGTTTCACCCAAAATTTTTCGGGCGTTGGAACCATTATATCACTATCGTCAATCCAACATTTAAAATAATTAGAACTAGTCTTATCTACTTTGTATCCATAAGAGGAGCCACCGACCGAAACAGACAAATTGGAAATTATTGTTTGATTTGTTCCATTAGTGTCAGATAAAACCCATGATCCAAAAGAAAAATTATCTTGAAATTCAATCTCATCAATATCTCCAATGTTCACATAATCACTACTACCATTAAAATCCAAAGCTTTTCCAAACTTACCACTAGTCGTCCAGTCCGTCGTACTCATCAATGTTGCGTCATTATCTCCCAAACCAAAGTCATACGTAGTAGAAGCAAATCCTTCGTTAAATTTCCAATGACCCACAGGTGATCCGATCGGTGAGCCAACCGCTGGATGCCCAGCGTTCATGTCTTGAATGATTTGTTTTTGGGTACGAGCATAATTATAAAACTTGAAATCATCCATAACACCATTTACTTGCTCGGTGTCCCCAGGGTGATCACCTATGGTAGGACCTGAAGAAGCATCTACTACAAAACTCTCACCAGTATCTCCATCAGCAGTGTCTGTTTCTAAAATTCCATCAACATATATTTTAATCGCACTAGAATCTCTAACAACGGTTATATAATGCCATTTTTGATCAACTACATCTGATGAACCATAATACATTCTGCTAGTTCCATCATCTGTAGCCATTCTTACTTGATCTGTATGGCCACCATCATCAGTAATAGAAAATATTATCCAATCAGTTCCATCTTCATGAACATAAAGATATTGATCATCAGTTGATTGACTCATAGACGATTTATACCACGTAGAAAAAGTATACTCATTATAAGTATGTGGATCAAAAGTAGATACATCAACATAGTCATTACTCCCATCAAAATCTAAACCTTTCCCAAACTTCCCTGGAACCCAATCGGTATACTGATCCATACTCGTTAACGTCCCTGTGTAATTATTTCCACTTAAATCATAAACAGACGTACCTTCTCCTTCGTCAAATTTAAAATATATAGTAGGACCTGGTGCCCAATTGTATAAATCACGAACTTCACGAGGAGATAATGCGCGGTTGTAAACGCGGACCTCATCTATTTGACCGTCAAAATACCCATTATTATATCCAACACCTATATA
Organism: bacterium; assembly: GCA_024206195.1. The sequence goes on from JAAGZO010000389.1 coordinate 1,268, forward strand.
AAAATTATTTGCTGAATCATACCTATCTTTATAATCACCATTAGTTCCTGATAGATAATTAGTTTCTTTCCCATTAAGATATAATCTATATTTTTCTGAATCTACGTCATTTATAAAAACAACAAAATACCATTCGCCAGTAGAAAGTGTTTCAACTGATTCTAAATAATCCAAACCATCATTATTTTTTGTTCCAAAAGAAGACAATCTTCCGTCTGAATTAACATTAAATAATATTGTTGGAGTATCATCATTTATTACATCTCCTATATGAAAAAAATTGTTAGTTCCAGAAGAATCAATTTTTATCCAAGCTGTTATAGTTTTATCTTTTCTGTATAATTCATCAATCGTTCCAGAAATATAATCGCTATCACCATCAAAAATACCACCTCTACCAAATTTACCAGAAGTTGTTGAAGCTGTTCCAACGCGTACACCATGATCTCCGTTTCCACTAGTATCAACCACCTCATCTGCTGTGCCATCCCAAGTTGTTTCATCCATCTTCCAGTACGCAACCAAACCATCTGTCATCCATTTTTTTCCTTTCTCTCCCATAGCTAAAGCTGTGCCATGTTTACTTGAAAGACCCGTCATTCCGTCGTTATAGTCTTGACTTACTTGTGCTGCTGTTCGAGTATACGGATAGACTTTTAATTCATCTATAAATCCATGAAAATCTCTGTTTGTGTCAGAATTACGAAGACCAATTCTCACAACACCACTTGCTACTGAAAGTCCAGTTCTACCACCACTTTTTGAAAGAATTAATCTACCATTAACATATATATTATAAACCCCACTATCATAAGAACTTTCTACATAATTCCATTCATTTAAAGAAATAGTATCACTACCAGTACATTCATAATCGTTTGTTCCATCATATGTTTGTAAACAAAGAGCATTACCATTATAAACCATAAAAGTAAACGGTCCACTAGTACTACCTCCTCCTGAGCAAAGTATTCTTCCTTGACTATTCTGACCTAAACTAATAGGTCTAATCCAAGCAGAAACTGAAAAGTTGTCCGGAACATCGTCAAACCATCCCGCACCTGGTATTTCAACATAATCATCATCGCCATCAAAATACAAACAACTTCCGTTAACACACATTTCCTCGTTTTGCCAAACAGCATCTGTTATTGTGCCGTCATATCTACTTGAAGTCTCATCATATACTGTTGATCCATATCCATGATTAAAACTCCAATAAGCAACCGGTCCTGTGCCAACTTCTTCTGACCCAGTTGCACCTATTGTATAGTTAGACGCTTCTGTTGAAAAATCTGATGATTTAAATATATTTCCTGCTGTTGGGTTGCCGTAATAATAGTAAACAGTTTGTGTTCCTGCATAAAATGTTTGAAAATTAAAATGTACAATAGTCTCAGTTGTTCCACAACCAGATACTATATAGTAATCTAAAACCTCGCCCAAATAACTAGTAAATCTTAGATCTCCACAATCGCCTTGAAATTTTATTGAGTCAGATGTGTCTATCGTAGTTGAAGCGTAAACGTTAGTCTCTTCTGTGGTGTTATTTGTAAGTGTTATTGATTTTCTATAATGCCAATCATCATTCCACCAAGTAGCACCCGCCTCTTCTGAATTTCTAAAAAATATAAAAAATACCATTGTAAAAATTATTATGGATATTGGGATAAATGTTAATTTTTTTTTATTAATCCTCATTTTTTAAAATTTTTAGTTAGCTTAAGGGTTTATAATATATTTTCCAGAACCAGTGCTGATTTGTAGCTTTCTTGATCCTATTTGGTATAGATATTCTACTTCAGCTGAACTTAACGCACGATTATAAATACGAACTTCGTCTATTTTGCCCTTAAAGTTGTTATTATTATATCCAACACCAATATAATAATTATTGGCTGTATTAGCCCTGTCTGTGTACGCACCAGTTGTTCCTACTAAATAACTAACCTCTAAATTATTAATGTACAACTTATAACTTGCATCTGACGTATCATTTATAAAAGTTACAAGATACCAAGTGTCTTCTAATAAAGTCTCATTAGACTCTAGATAATCATAACTTCCTCCGTCTTTTATACCATAAGATTCTAACCTGCCACTTAGGTTAACTCGAAGTAGTGTGGTTGGACTACCATCATCAGTTGTATCTCCTATACTAAAAAAACTTCTTATTTCCGAATAATCGTCTAATTTAATCCAAACTGTTACTGTTTTGTCTTGTTGATATAATTCCTGAATTGTACCTACAACATAATCATCAACTCCATCAAATTCCATTCCTTGACCTGACTTTCCAATTACAGAAACTGGTCCATTCACTGCATTTCCATTATTACTATTTCCACTTCTATCTAAAACTTCCTCTGTAGCACTTGACCAATCCATATCAGCTCCATCAAAAGTCCAATGACCAACTAACCCACTTGTTAACTCACCAAGAGTACTTACAGCTACGAATGTTTTTTGATTGACTGTAAAAGCTCCTGCACTACTTGGAGAACATGACACTTGATTATCACAAACAAAAGTATAATAATTATTTGATCCAAAATCAGTTATTTGAGCAGTGTAATCACAATCTATCGGATCAGTTGAGTCCCAATCATTTGAATCAGAACACCATGTATCACCCACACAACCTGGAGTTGTTGTTGAAACACTATCAGTTTTACAAACATATAACTTTATTCCTTCTGAGTCAGCATCATTCCAGTCTACTTCAAATGTTATGTCCTGCCCTTCAATGCTTGGGTCAGGGCTATCGCTTACTGAAGTAATACTTGGAACAGCATTAACAAGAAATGTGCCAGTTGTTGAAGTTGAACAAGACACTTCATTGTCACAAATAAACATATAATAATTATTTGATCCAGCATCTGTTGTTTGTGCTGTATAATCGCAATCTATCGGATCAGTTGAATCCCAATCATCACTATCAGAACACCAAGTATCTCCTACACAACCTGGAGTTGTTGTTGAAACACTATCAGTCTTACAAACATACAAATTAATTCCTTCTGAATCAGCATCAGTCCAATCTACCTCAAACGTAACATCAGCACCTGAATTGATTGGATCAGGAGCGTCAGAAACAGATTGTATACTTGGAACTGCGTTTACTGTAAATGTTCCTGAGCTTCCTGTTGAACAACTTACCTCATCATCACACACAAAAGCATAATAATTATTTGATCCAGCATCTGTTGTTTGCCCAGTATACGAACAATCTATTGGATCATCTGTATCCCAGTCATTTATATCAGAACACCAAGTATCTCCCACACAACCTGGTGATGTTGTTGAAATATCATCTGTTTTACAAACATACAACTTTATACCTTCGGCATCTGAATCATTCCAATCCACCTCAAACGTAACATCAGCGCCTGAGTTAATCGGATCAGGAGCATCTGTAACAGTACTTATTGTTGGCTTACTATTTACTTGCACTCCTACGTTTACACTACGACCAACAATTGTATTAAGACCCTTCTCATACCAATCAACAAACAAATTATCTTTTTCCATTAAAGTTGTCTTGACATGTATGAGCTCTCCATTGTAACTACTCAATTTTACAGGAGTATCCCAAGTACTTCCATCATCCACAGATGATACTATATAAACATCTGATCTTCCATAAATATAATCTCCATTTTTACTTGTAATATAAACTCCATACAAAGAACCATTATCTGATTTTATTCCCATTGTTGCTTTGACTACACCTGAATCATTGCTAACAATGTCAGTAAGACCTGACCAAGTTCTACTTGATTCTGTAAATTTATATGTTTTTATATCATTTGTTGAGTCTCCTGGATAATTAGCCCCTGCTAAATAAATATTTCCTGTGGTTTTATAAAGTGATGCTCCCCATGATATATCAAATGAACTATTGTCTTCAAAAGATGAATCAATTGTTTGTTCATTTGTCCATGCATCAGTTCCTGCGTCGTATTCTAAGGATACAATTTTATCCTCTGAAGCATCCTGCGAAATAGCAAGAATATCTCCTTCTGCTAATGGCAAAAGTTGTAAAGGATCATAATACTGCAAACCACTAGCTACAGTATATGACGTATCCGCCCAAGTATCCCCAGAATCCGTAGAGCTAGCAACAACAACATATTCTCCATAAGTCCCACAAGCAGATATAAATAACGCGTTGTCGGTTGCTTTAGTTATACTTGGTCCACCTCGACTTGTTGGATCATAACTAGTTCCTAAATCAACCACTAGCCAACCATCAGCATCCAAAGAGTCATCATCTGTGTCTAGTGAATAATACCAAAGATCATCTGTAACAGTTTCTGCTCCTGCAATGTGTATCTTTGTACCACTAGTGTCCCCTGGTGTCCACTGATCATACCAAACAGCAATACTTCCCCAACTTTTATCTGGGCTCAACACAACTTTATCACCCCAAGTTGCGCCACTATCTGTAGTTTTTTTATATACAGCATCCGTGCTATTCTCAACAAAAAAAATGTACCCTGTTGTACTACTTATAAAAGCTACATTAGGAGAAGCATTGGGTTCCCTGTCTGCATCATAAACAACCTCTATGATATTCTCTCCAATTGATGCACTATAATCTACTGTATTACCTACTACAAGGTCATAATCATAATCATGCCAAGTTGCCCAAAGCCTTTCTTCTGCGCTAAAACTTGTTCTTACATGAGCAATATCAAATGTATCACTACTTAAATCTACTACGCTACTCCAAGTTACACCATCATCTGTAGAATATTTATATCTAGCAGTACAATTATTACCACCAAATCCTCCCTCAAGACAATCAACATATGCTACATACAAAATATTGTTAGTTGAATCTATTGCCATTGAACCTTGCGCAATACTAATATTATCACTTACTACTGGCGTAAGAGTTGACCAAGTTCTGCTTGAGTCTGTAAATTTATATGCTTCAAGATCATTTGTTGAATCATTTATATAATTATCACCAGCTAAATATACATTGTTTGAGTCCTTATCAAGTGATGCTCCCCAAGGACAACGATAACGAGACGAAGTATTGTCTACCCACGAAGCATCTATTGTTAATTCATTGCCCCAGGTATCTGTTGCCTCATCATACTCAATTGAAACTACATTGTTTGCTGAAACATCTTGATAAATAGCTAAAATATCACCGCCAGACAAAGGCACTATCTGACTAGAGTCACCACTACTTAAGCCTCCTGAAACACTCATAGATGTATCTGCCCAAGTATCCCCAGAATCAATTGATTTATGCATTTGAAAATCATCACCAGGTAACTGCCCATGAAAGGACATAAATAAATATCCATCAGTTGATTTTGTAATACTTGGAGGACCATAATATCTTATATCATACGTTGATCCTGGTATTGCTTCTACCCACCCACTACCGTCCAATGAATCATCACTTGTATCTAACGAATGATACCAGAGATCATCTGTAAGATCTTCTGCTCCTGCAATATGTATCTTTGTGCCACTAGTATCCCCTGGTGTCCATTGGTCATACCAGACAGTAACATTTTGCCAGTTTTTATTTCCAGTAATGCTAACTGGTCTTCCCCATGTATCACCTCCGTCTGTAGTCTTTTGATAAACTAACTCATTCATAAAAGGAAGAAGTATAGACCCACCAACATAAAATACATAACCATTGTTTGAACTTACAAAAACTGCGGCTGGAGATGCATTTGCAGAGTATCCAGATTCTGTTGTGAGAACATGTTTACTAATATCACCCTCTGCTTGTTGAGGTGTTGTACTACTTATTACTTTATCTAAAATAACTACACTATCAAGATTAAGAATATTTATATGTATAACATCATCAGTCATGTCTCCCATAAAACTACTTCTTATATTTCTATTGTCATCATAAAAAGTAGTAAGACGATGTTCACTACTCCAAGTTGAACCGTCATCGCCTGATTTTTTATAATAAATATTACTTCTAACGTATCTAAGACCATCTGTACCTGCTCTGCCATATATTACATACAAATCACCATTAGCTGAATCAACAGCTGTTATACCTTGCATTAATCCATCATCATTACTAACAACTTCTGTTAATGTTGACCAAGTTCTGCTTGATTCTGTAAATTTATAACTTTCTAAATCATTTGAAGAACCTGCTAATGCATTGATTCCAGATAAGTAGACATCGCCTGTGGTTTTATAAAGAGATGCTCCCCATGAATTGTCAAGACTCCAATAATTTTCTACCCAACTTGAATCAATAGTTAACTCGTTTCCCCAAGAATCAGTTGCAGCATCATATTCTAAAGATATAACTTTGTTTGCAGTTATATCTTGCATTATAAAAAGCGCATCTCCGCCCGATAATGGCAAAATCTGTCCATAATCTTGATCATCAAGTCCACTTGAAGCTGTGTATGAAGTATCACCCCAAGTATCTCCTGAATCAGTAGAACTTGCTACTACACACTTGGCTGAACCATCGTATGTACCGCACCCAAAAGCAAACAATGCTCCATCTGTTGCTCTTGTAATACCTGGCGCTCCATCACCACCTCCACCGTAAGAAGTACCAGTACTATCAATAACAACCCAACCATCAGCATCTAAAGAGTCATCACTTGTGTCTAGCGAATAATACCAAATATCATCAGTTGCCTCTTCTGCGCCTGTAATATGTATTTTAGTACCACTTGTATCCCCTGGTGTCCACTGCTCATACCAGACAGATATTCCTGCCCATGTTTTATCAGGTGATAATACGGTTGGCTGACTCCACGAATGACCACGATCAGTTGTTTTTCTAAAAACAGCGTCAGTTGAATAATCAACATAAAAAGAATAACCTGTTGTACTGCTAATATAAACTAAATTTGGAGAAGAATTTAAATAGTCATTCGAACTTTGGGTATAGGAATCTATAACATGTGGTGACGAAACTGTAGTTGTTGAAATAATATTATAGTGTACTCTATTTAAATCGTCGTTATACCAAGTGGCCATTAATTTATTATCTGATGTAAAACTGGTAAACACACTTCTAATATCATCATAATACCCATTCAACTCAACCGAATCATCCCAACTAGACCCATCATCAGTTGACTTTTTATATTTTATTGCACAAGCACTAGCAACTATCAAAGAAGAACAATCAATATATGTAACATATAGATCACCACTATCAGAATCCACTGCCATTGTGCCCTGTAAAATATATTCATTATCACTCACTACTGGAGTAAGAGTTGACCAAGTTCTACTTGAGTCTGTAAATTTATAAGTCTCTAAATCTCCTGTACTATTAGCAACATAATTATTTCCAGCTAAATAAACATTCCCAGTATCTTTTTCAAGTGATGCTCCCCAAGTTAACTCATACGTACCACTCTCAGTCCAAGAAGAATCTATTGTTAATTCATTGCCCCAAGTATCTGTTGCTTCATCATACTCGATTGATATTACTTTATTGACTGTAATATCTTGCATTATCATAAGTACATCTCCACTAGACAAAGGCAAAAGTTGTCCCTTGTCATTATCGTCTAACCCACTTGCCGCAGAATACGAAGTATCTGCCCAAGTATCCCCAGAATCAGTTGATTTATAAACGACCATTTTGTTAGAACCATCAAAACTTCCTGAACAACCAATAAATAAATTTCCATCTGTTGATTTTGTAATATTAGCTCCTCCATCATCTTCAAATGCATACTGAGCCCCTGTTGAAGTAACTGCGACTAATCCACTAGAATCTAAAGTATCTGAACTAGTGTCCAATGAATGATACCAAATTTGGTCTGTATCTGATTCTCTTATTGCAATATGTATTTTTGTTCCGCTAGTGTCTCCCGGAGTCCACTGATCATACCAAACAGCAAGATTTTCCCACATATGCGTTTTACCAAGTGATACTGGATTACCCCAAGTATCACCTCCGTCAGTAGTTTTAATATAAAAAATCTCTGCTTGAACATTTCTTCGTGCGTAACCACCACCAATATAAAATAAATACCCAGTATTATAACTTGTAAAAGCAACATGAGGAGAAGAATTATACTGGCTTGTCACATCATCTGGCATAAGACTAGCAAATTGATATTTTTCAGCTGTCTTTGTAGCAGCAGCTGGTGTATTGTACGCAAAAGCAATTTGATCACCAAACTCAAACCTCAAAGTATGCTCATCTGCTTTTAACGTTTTATGAACGACCACTGCTGTTTTTTCACATTGCCAATTTTTATAAAAAATTACATCTCCTTCTAAGATTTCAGGTTGTCTCTCTTCTTCACCGCATTTTAAAGAAACAAACTCATCATCATCAATAGTTGCTTGATCTACTGGAATAATTCTTAAATCAGCAACACCTAAAGTGGTAAAAGACACATTCCAATTATCACCTTGTTGCGGATGAGAATGTACATTTAAAATATTTATTTCTATCGTAGGATCTAAAATAACTGGATAAACAGCTCCACTTAACCACTCTTGATTTATTGTAATAACCAACTCACCTTCATCATTTAAACTCATATCACACTCATCTGTACTGCTTTTATTTCCTTCATCATCAATCATAAAAGGAGCTGGTATTGTAAACAATTTTTCTAAATAATTATTCTCTTGATCTTTAGAATAAAAAATTAGATCACCTTTACTGTTTTTTGAAAAATCATATTTTTCCAAATCTATCTTGTACTTAAACTCAAACGGATGACCAGGGCGTTTTAAAACAATATCTTCTTTTATTTTTCCTGACTCTATTACCTGCACAACGTCTGTATTTTTATATGCATCGATATATCTAAATTTATTCTTTCCTTCTTTTTTTATTCTAGATTCTTGCGCATTAATAGGAGTGATAGAAAAAACATCATCAAAAATTTTAACTAACAAAGGGTCATCGTATATTTTTGGAAGTTTTATTTTTCTACCATCTTCTGTAAAAGTTTTATGGTCTATAAAAAAAATATTAAAAAGAAAAATAAAAACCGCGGTAAAAACAAATAGCCCGCTAATATATGGTGTTAAATTTTTATTTTTATTTTGACTCATAATCAATCTTTTTATTTAGCACATCTAAATCCAACCGTAGCTGTTGCCATTGTTGGACTATTACTTAAATCAAGTCCAAAAATACCATTAATGCCACGAATAAATCCTCTCAAGTTATTTTCATTGTCTCCTGTTTTAATCTTTCCGATTCCGTTTAATGAGTCAAGATAATAAGGAGGTATTATATTGTATGATTTATAATCTGCTACTTCCATATATTCTATCCAGTCATTACTTGCTGGCTTAATATTTCCTGCTTTAGTTGTAACTTTATTTGTCCACTCTCCAGTCTCACCTGACATATCATAAACTACATTTCCATTATTTAACACATAGCTCAAACTAGAACTTGCTGTTTGATTTGTACTTGTTGCTAATTGAAGTCCTGCTATCTCATTATCTATATCATTTACTTTATTTGTAATCACGTCTGAAGCAATCGTCATCCATTCACTCTCACGAATCAAATGATAGCCATCGCCTAAATTTTGACAAGTAACTTGAGCCTCTCCTTGTGAAATCTCTGTCCAAAGATCTCCATATTCATTTCGCATCTTATTTTCCATTACACAAAATCCTGGCATTGTTCCATATTCACTAGAACCTGCTACCCAAACAAACCCTTCATCACAATATCCTTCAAAAGCTCCTGCAACAACTTTACCTTCTACTCCAATATCTCCCATAGTCTCATCAACTGCTAGCTCCAACTCTTCACCACAAGAACCACCAGAACAAGCCATAATCCTGCCATCAACTGTTAACTCTCCTATAATGCTTACTTTACCTGTCTCTTTGATATTCATAATACTCACATCCCTATATTTAAAGTCAGCAACATCTTCGTTGGCTAATTGATTTATTATAAATGCGGTTTTAGCAACTTCTTCTTCTGCCGTAATTTCTACAACTGCCACTGTTGGATTTGTGCTAGTTGCATTTTTGCCAATCTTAATGTTTCCATCTTCATCCATTTCAAAGTTATAATTATTTTCTGCCTCTTCTAGCGCCGTTACTCTTGTATCAATATCTAGAACACTAGCCCTTAAGTCATCAACTGAAGCAGCGACCAAAGATAACTCTCCACTAAACTCATCTAGCTCAACACTTAAGCCTTCATCAAATTTAGCAATCTCACCTTCAATTATCTCATTAACTTCTTCATCAAACTCTATTGTGTCAACTGCATTTTCTATCATGATCTGAACTTCATCTTCAATCTCCATATTAGCAACTCTTTCTGTTATCCTTGATTCAACCATCTCAACAGTTAAACTTTTATTACGACGAGATATCAAAACATTTATCTCTCCAAGCTCTGCCTGAGCAAGAATTTCTTCAGTACTGCTTGCTCCTTCATTGGAGACTACTGTTTCATTTCCAAATCCTTCCAGTGCTATACCGACTGTTGGATCTCCAGGATTAGCTTTCATTACATATCCAGCTATACTTGCTGAAGTTAGAGAATCGCCTGGTCTTACTGTGCCATTTTCATTACTTACTTTTGTTGGGATTTGTCCTACCATAGCAACCATCTTATAGTTTGGATTATTTCTTTTATAGTCATCATCCATACCTAAGAAACCAGGAGCCGTAGAAACTATTCCCATTACATTGGAATCAGCTATACGAGAACATCTCTTCACAGTATTTGCATTTGTCACATCAACACAAACCACTTCACCAGCATCTAAGTCAGTATCAGTTGTATAGTAATACTCTGCATAGTCACCACCAGTTGTTCCATAAGTCACTCCTGTATCTCCGTTACCATAAATATACCCTGCAGTTGAGTCATCTTTATTACCAAAACCAATATATGAGTTATCAGTATCATTTGTTCCGTCACCCTCTATATATATGTATAAGCCATCAGCTGTTGTACTAGCACTGGTGTTCTCAATACGAGCGACATAAGAACTAGCCGCAGCAGCACTAGAACTTCCTGTCATAATTACTTGCCCAAGACCAGCAGCTTCTAAAGTCAAATCAAGATTTTGCCAACTTGAATCTGTTTTAATATATCCAGGTCCATCAAACTTAATACCTCCAGCAGTAGAATTTGTCATTATTAAGTCATAAGCAACTGAAACGTCTCCTGCTGATGTCATAGCTACTGGGTTATTAAATGTAGATTGGATTGGTGTAATGTCCACAATATCTGATCCATCGTTATTTAAAGTAAGCAAGCTTCCATCTCCATCTGAACGAACAAGAAGTCCTCCTGATGTTGAAGCTGTACTGTGATTGTATATTCTACTTAAATAACTAGCTGTACTTGAGGCAGCAACATCTAGAGTATAAAGTGGACTTGATGTTCCAACCCCGAAGTAATAATCATTAGCTATCCAAGAATTTCCTCCAAAATCAAATGCGATTTCAGCAGTTGATGATGAAGTTCCACCAAGTAGTAGTGCTTCTTGACCTGATACGTCTGTTGGATGAATAACATAACCTAAATCAGTAAATTCTCCTCCACCAGCACCAATCTCAGCCCAACTTTCTCCTGAACTTTTAAATTCTAAAGTTCCACCATTATCTCTAAATCCATATCCACCAGAGCTTGTTGCAGTACCAAAATTCAAATATCTATCTGTTCCTTCAATAAAGATGTCTCCATAAACTGCTAATTTTGACCATGGAGTTGTTGTGGCAATACCCACACCATAGCTTTGAATTCCTCCAGATCCATCTGACTCAGCATAAATTGTTAGAATACTAGTATCATCAATTTCCGCTGTATAACTCTCTACTGTTCCAACTGATGCTGCTGATGTTATAGGCATATCAATCCATGAAACAGCCCCTGCATTAGTTCCAAACTCCAAAGCACCAGCATATACATTCCCATCAATTTCAATATCACCTGAAATCATCACGTCATCACTATAGCTTGTAAGAGAAGATGTTGAAGCTGTACCAATATGTAATGCTGCTTGAGGGCTTGTTGTTCCTATGCCAAGATATCCACCAGTAATCCATGAATTACCACCAAAGTCTAAAACTATTTCAGCAGTTGAACTTGATGTGCCACCAAGTAGTAATGCTTCTTGACCTGACGAATCTGATGGGTGGAGAACGTAGCCTAGATCAGTAAATTGTCCAGATCCACCTGATGCCCAAGAAGGAACTCCTGAAGCTAATGTTAATACTTCTCCGTCATCTCCTTTTGCTAATTTAGATAAAGTATTAGCTCCACTTGCATATAATATATCACCTTCTGTATATGTTGTTTGACCTGTTCCACCTTGAGTTTCGTCTAGTGCTGTTCCTAAATATAATTCGCCATCTATCTCAACATTACCTGAGAAGAATGCATCACGATAACCTGAAACTGTTCCTGGAGTTGATGAACCTACGTGGAATAGTACGTCTGGGCTTGATGTTCCGACTCCAAGAGTTGTTCCTGATGGAAAATATGAATATTCTGTTGCACCTTCTACCATTCGAAGCATCTCTACCCCACCAGCAATCATAGAAAGTTGATCAGAAGAATTTCTACCGACTCCTGTGTTAGCATCATCAGAGAATGTTAATACAGGGTTAGTATCACTTGGATTTTCATTAACAATACCGCCTCGAGTTCCTGAGTCAGCGCCATATATTATCCAGTTTGCACCAATATTTACTATATCTGTTCCTGCGACAGAGAAATAAAGATTATCATCATTTTTTTCATACAATCCAGAATCACCATCACCAAAAACTAAACCGTCTGTTATAGCACCAGTATTGCCTAAATGTAAACTTGCATCAGGACTAGTTGTTCCTATCCCCACATATCCACTTGTGTCTATATATAAAACAGATGTAGCTATCGGATTATTTGAACCATCTCCCATGTAAACATTGCCTGTAGCTAAGGTCATATCTGATAAAGCACTCCAACCGCTTCCTGATGGAGTTGTTGTTGCTATTACCTTTCCACTAGCATCTACAGCTATAAATGTTCCTGCTGCTGTTCCTAGTGTAGTTAAATATAGATCGTTACCTATTTCAACATCATTTGAGAAAAATGCATCACGGTAACCTGACACTGTTGTAGGTGTTGATGAACCTACGTGCAGTAATACATCTGGACTACTCGTACCTATACCAACATTTCCTCCATCAAGTATTGTGAGCGCTTCTCTTGTTCCATCAAAAATATTTAATATATCTCCTGTAAGACTCTGAGTTACAGTTAAAGCTGCTGACTCTGTTGTACTGGCATAAATACCTCCGCTTCCTCCTGATAAAAAGCCTCCTGGTCCAATGCTTAATCCATTTTCAACATAAAGTTCTCCTCCTATTTGGAGATTGTTATCTACACGCAATTCTGATGTACGAATTGCACCAGCATACATTGCTGGAATATTTAAATGTGGAATTTCAAAAATCGCCAAACGACTATTACCATAATTAGCTACATATATATAATTCCCTACTATCATTGATTTTCTAGGAGCATTTAAATTAGTTTCAACATATCCTTTAGTAGCAATTGCATCTGGATCTGATATATCAAAAATTGCTAGACGATTATTACTATAACTAGTAATGTATGCATAATTTCCAGCAATATTTATACCTTGAGGACTATTTAAATTATCATCCGTATAGTCTTTTGCGGTAATTGAGTCTGGGTTTGATACGTCAAAAATTGCTAGACGATTATTATTCGCACTAGCGACATAAGCATAATTATCTACTACTTGAACTTCTCTAGCTCCACTTAAATTTGTATCAGTATAACCTCTAGCAATAATTGAGTCTGGATTTGATATGTCAAAAATTGCTAGACGACTGTTTCCATTACTAACAACATATGCATAATTTCCAGAAATATCTAAGCTAAATGGATCATTCAAATTTGTATCAGTATAACCTTTCGCAACAATTGAGTCTGGATTTGATATGTCAAAAATTGCTAAACGATTATTTCCGTAACTAGAAACATATGCATAATTTCCAGAAACGTAAACACTCATTGGACCACTTAAATTTGTATCAGTATAACCTCTAGCAATAATTGAGTCTGGATTTGATATGTCAAAAATTGCTAAACGATTATTGCCATAGCTAGAAACGTATGCATAATTTCCGGAAACGTAAACACCAGATGGTCCATTTAAATTCGTATCAATATATCCTTCAGCAGAAATTGAATCTGGGTCTGATACATCAAAAATTGCTAAACGATTATTACTATAATTAGCAACATATGCATAATTTCCAGAAACATGCACATCATATGGTCCACTTAAATTAGAATTAGTATATCCCTTCGTCTCAACTGGACTAGTAGATGAAGAAATATTTAAAAGAATGTTACCATCAGTTAAAGTTAACTTTTCGGATGGAGTTGTTGTGCCAATACCAACCCTCTCATTTGTATCTATATATAATGTATTAGTCGCGACTGGATTGCTTGAACCATCTCCTACATAAATATTACCAGTAGCTAAAGCCATGTCAGATAATCCAGATAAATAATCCGTACCAGCAACTGCTGTTTGAACTATGCCTGTTCCGTTTCCTTTTAATAATCCTGACAAAGTAGTAGAACCAGTTCCTCCGTTTGCTACTGTTAGAGTTGTGTCTAGAGTTAGAGCTCCGTCTATTTCAACTGCTCCTGAGAAAAACGCATCACGGTAGCCTGAAACAGTTGTTGGAGTTGATGAGCCTACGTGGAATAGGACGTCTGGGGATGAGGTACCGATACCAAAATTATATGCATTTGCTATCCATGAATTACCACCAAAATCTAAGGCAATTTCAGCAGTTGATGATGAAGTGCCACCAAGTAGTAATGCTTCTTGCCCTGATGAATCTGCTGGATGAAGAACATAACCAAGGTCAGTTAATTGACTTGTCCCTGCTACATTTAAAGTATTTCCTGTCCATGAAATATTATCTCCAGCCGTAATCCTATTTGATGGAGTGTCATAAAATGTATTCCAGTTTGTTGATGATGCTGTTCGTAGTCCCTCGTATCCTGTTGACCATGCTAGAGCATCGTCACTTTCTTCTAGCCCTGTAGCTGATACTGAGAAGTTAGTATAGTCTGACATATCCCAAACATGTGTTGTAGACGCTAATGTCTCACCTGATAATAATGCGTTTAGTTCTGCTGCACTGTCTACTTGGGCGGTTGAACCTCCTGTAATTGATAATAACCCTGAGTATGAACTGACATCTGCTTCTAAACCTCCTCTTTCATGATCAATTACATTTCCTTGCCATGTTCCTGTTGTAACTGTTCCTAATGTTACGAGACTAGTTGCACCTGCCCATGTTGTTGAGGCTATTGTTTCGCCCATGATTGCGTTTAGTTCTGCTAATGTGTCAATTTGAGTTGTATCTACTATAGTTGCATCTGATACCCATGATTGCAGTTCTGAGAATGTATTAATATCTTCGTCTTGCATATACCCTGTAACAGTTAGAGAATCAGAGATGTACGCATCAGCTATTTCTGATCCTTGCCATGTTCCCTTAGTTACTGTTCCTGCAGAAGTGACGTAAAAACTACTTCCTACTTCTAGATCTCCTGCTATGTCAAAATCACCAGCGTTAGTACTAGTTCCTGTTCCGTCTATAAATAACTCTCCGTCTATTTCAACATCATTTGAGAAAAATGCATCCTGGTAGCCTGAGACTGTTGTTGGAGTTGATGAGCCTACATGGAATAGGACGTCTGGGGAGGATGTGCCGACGCCCAAATAATCACCGCTAGCTATTGATACAGTATTTCCTGATGAGTCTATAGTTAAATATCCGCTTGAGTCAGTTTGAAAATCAGTGTATACGCTTCCATTTGTATGAGATAAACGAATCTGAGGGTTTGATGCATCTACCACTTCAAATCTTCTTCCTGCTGTATGATTAGATGCATCAGCAGATAAGATAAGATCACCAGTGACATCTAAAACCATGCTGTAAGCACTATTGTTAGTAAAAAATCCAAGCGGATGATTAGTCGACACACCCATACCTGCAATATTTGGTCCTTGGAATAATCCAGAACTCACACCAGATGAATTTGTACCTTTTATATAATATTGGCTATCCGTAGTGGTTACGCTTAATTTATGTAGTGGGTTAGAATCTCCTATTCCAACATTAGAAGCTTTCATTGTCATTGTTAATGTTCCCGCATTATTAGCTTCTGAATAAGCCCCTGCTGTATAGAAATTTAACTGCATTGCATCTGGAGCATTCCAACCACCGCCTCCAAAATACAAAATTCTATTTGAACCACTATCCCAAACACTTAAAGCACTAAAAGGCTCAGTAGATTTATCATATCTTGCTCCAGCAAATAATCCACCATTACCAGCATTTGCGCCAGACAAATTTCCTAAAACAAGAGAAGTATAAACGTTTGATGTACCAAAAGCGTTAGTCTCTGGTGCAGCATTAATAGCTCCCATCACCTGTAATTTACCTGATGGAGTTGTTGTGCCAATACCAACTCTATCATCGCTCGCTATATACAATGTATCAGTCGCAGCTGGGTTGTTTGAATCATTTCCTACATATATATTACCTGTAGCTAAAGCCATATCAGAAAGTCCTGACAAATAATCCGTACCAGCTACTGCTGTTTGAACTATGCCTGTTCCGTTTCCTTTTAATAGTCCTGTTAGAGTAGTAGAACCTGTTCCTCCATTTGCCACTGTTAGGGCTGTGTCTAGAGTTAATGCTCCGTCTATTTCTACTGCGCCTGAGAAAAATGCGTCTTGGTAGCCTGAGACGGTTGTTGGAGTTGATGAGCCTACGTGGAATAGGACGTCTGGGGAAGATGTTCCGACGCCAAGGTAACCAGAGTTATTAACTGCTAACAAATTTCCAGCTGAAGAACCATTACTAGTGATCTGCAGATAATCTCCACTTTGTGAACCAGCTCCTATAACTTGAAAAATATCTCTAGCAGATGTATCATTAACTACTTCAAAAATAGCTGTAGCAACTGGTGTGTCAGTATATGAATTATTCGTAATAGTTGTATACTCAGAATTGAATTGAAGTCTATCTAATGGCGCATCTGCTCCATAAGTTCCACCCATAAAAGTGGCGTTATTATTAGCTAAAGTTCTAATTTGGAAATAAGCAGTTGAAGTATTATCTGCCCAAGCAGAACTATTCGCTACGACTCTTAATTCACCAGTAGTTGCACCTCCAGCAGCTGACAAAATTACACCTTGGCCAGAAGTAGGATTATTTATAGTTGCGTTAGAACCAGAAGAATTAATACTCAACATTGCGGTAGGACTCTCTGTTCCGATACCAACGAAACTATTCGTGTCTATATACAATACAGATGTCGCAATAGGGTTATTTGAGCCATCTCCTACATAAATATTTCCTGCTGTTAGAGTTAGGTCTGAAACACTAGATAAATAATCAGTACCAGCTACTGCTGTTTGGATCATACCTGTTCCGTTTCCTTTTAATAAACCTGTTAGCGTAGTAGAACCTGTTCCTCCGTTTGCTACTGTTAGAGTTGTGTCTAGAGTTAATGCTCCGTCTATTTCTACTGCTCCTGAGAAAAATGCGTCTTGATAGCCTGAGACTGTTGTTGGAGTTGATGAGCCTACGTGGAAGAGGACGTCTGGGGATGATGTGCCGATACCAAAATTATATGCATTTGCTATCCATGAATTACCTGCTTGGTCTAAGACAATTTCAGCAGTTGATGTTGCATCGCTTCCAAGCATAAATACGTCTGTGGTATCTACTGGATAAATAGCTAAACTATCACTTGTAGTTGCAAAAAATCCACTTCCTGCGCTACCAGTACTATCTGATCCCCAAGTTGGAACACCACCAGAAAGTTTTAATACTTGGTTATCAGAACCAACTCCTAGTTTAGTCAAAGTATTAGCACCACTTGCATACAATATATCACCTGTTGTGTATGTTGTTTGGCCAGTACCACCTTGAGTTTCGTCTAACGCTGTTCCTAAATATAGGGCTCCGTCTATTTCAACATCATTTGAAAAATATGCGTCACGATATCCCGAAACTGTACCTGGGGTTGATGAGCCTACGTGGAATAGGACGTCTGGACTACTTGTTCCAACTCCTAGAGTTGTTCCTGATGGGAAGAATGAATAGTCTGTTGTGTCTTCTACCATACGTAGCATTTCTATGCCGCCGGAAATTAAAGAAAGTTGATCTGCTGACGATCTTGATATTCCAGTATTTGCATCGTTAAACATAGGAGCTATGCTAGGATCAGTTGTACTATTACCACTTCTTTTTATATATGGAAAATTTCCTGTTGATTGCCAACCACTAGAATTAGCCCTAAAAACAATACTACCTGAAGATGAAAATGCTATATCATCATCAGCAACTTCATACCAACCACTATCACCATCCCCAAAGGCAACTCCTGGATTAGTCGCACTTCCTTGTGGAAATATAACACTACTTCCACTTGGTGTAATAGTTAATTCTCCATTAATATCAGTAGAAAAATGCGTAGAAGTAGCCGTACCATAAGCCAATGTCAATTGAGTTCCAGTATCAGCAATAGCTAACTTACTCATAGGACTAGTTGTACCTATGCCGAAATTACCAACACCTGTTCCGCCAGTTATCAAATTAGCGTAAGCAAGAGAGTCTTTATCACCAAACTTTAATGTAGTAATCCCTCCAGATTCAGTAACAAACATAGTGGCACCTTGTGTTGTTCCAGGAGTTCCACTGTTGGGGGTCATTCTTATTCTCTTTGCAGCAGATCCAGAAGTTGATATAAATTCAAGATATGCTCCATTAGAATAATGTTTATATACACCATCTCTCACATCGAAAACACCAGACGGCGATTCAGTCCCAATACCAACATAACTATTCGTATCTATATATAATGTGTTAGTCGCAGTTGGATTATTTGACCCATCACCTATATAAATATTACCTGTTGCTAGAGTTAAATCAGAAACACCAGATAAATAATCAGTGCCAGCAACTGCTGTTTGAACTATGCCTGTTCCATTTCCTTTTAATAAACCTGTCAATGTAGTAGAACCAGTTCCTCCGTTTGCTACTGTTAGAGCTGTGTCTAGAGTTAATGCTCCGTCTATTTCTACTGCTCCTGAGAAAAATGCGTCTTGATAGCCTGTGACAGTTGTTGGAGTTGATGAGCCTACGTGGAATAGGACGTCTGGGGATGAGGTACCTATTCCAACATTTCCGTTAGCTAATATCCTCATTGATTCATTTGTATTATCTGTATAAAAAACCCACTGATGACTTGCTACTAAGGAAGAGACTCCGCTTCCAACCAAAATATCAGACCAATTAGAAGCACCTTTCAAGCGTAAGCTTGGATAAGCTGTATATGTTTGTGCTGTATCTCCAATCTGTATTGTTCTTCCTGGCGCTTCTGCTGATAAAATTGAGATGTTATCACCAGTTGGAATAATATTCAAATCCCCACTGCTATCAGTCTGAAAATCAGTATACACACTTTCATTTGTATGAGTTAAACGGAGTTGAGGATTTGATGCATCTAAAACATCTAATTTACGATCTGGGCCTAATGTGCCTACGCCTATTGATCCTTCTACATTCAAAGTATTTTCCAAAGCAACACTATTAGCGAATGTTTTTCCAAGATTCATTCCACCATCTAATATATAAGCATTTCTAGCATTTTGTGTAACAAGAAGAAGGGCATGGCTACTAAGAGTCCCTATATGAGTATAAAATCCACTGTCACTTGCACCAAAAGTCATAATCCTGCCAGCTGCAGTTTCTGATCTCAAAAGAGCTTGGCCAGTTCCATATAGATGTAATTTATTACTTGGACTTTCAGTTCCAATACCAATCCTCTCATTTGTGTCTATATATAATGTATTAGTCGCAACTGGATTGCTTGACCCATCACCTATATAAATATTACCTGTTGCTAGAGTTAAATCAGAAACACCAGATAAATAATCAGTGCCAGCTACTGCTGTTTGAACTATTCCAGTTCCGTTTCCTTTAAGTAGCCCTGTTAAAGTAGTTGACCCCGTTCCTCCGTTTGCTACTGTTAGAGCTGTGTCTAGAGTTAATGCTCCATCTATTTCTACTGCTCCTGAAAAAAATGCGTCTTGGTAACCACTTACAGTTGTTGGTGTTGATGAGCCTACGTGAAAGAGGACGTCTGGGGATGATGTGCCGACGCCAACATTCCCTGCGTTTGTTAAAGATAAAACTGTGGTTCCATTTCCAAACCAAGTAGACGTATGTTTAAAATCAAAATTATTTGTTGTTACATTTACGCCACTTGTCCAAGAATTTCCAGATGACGGAGTGTATAGCCAAGTTGAATGTCCAGATGAAAATTGATTTTTCAAAGTAACAACATTTCCCGTTCTTCCTATCGTAAGTGATTCCGGACCTGTTCCAGACAAAAATGTTTCTCCAGAAACATGTAAAGTAGAATCTGGACTTTCTGTCCCAATACCAACCCTCTCATTTGTGTCTATATATAATGTATTAGTCGCGGTTGGATTACTTGACCCATCACCTACATAAATATTTCCTGTTGCTAGAGTTAGGTCTGAAACACTAGATAAATAATCAGTACCAGCTACTGCTGTTTGAACTATTCCAGTTCCGTTTCCTTTAAGTAGCCCTGTTAAAGTAGTTGACCCCGTTCCTCCGTTTGCTACTGTTAGAGTTGTGTCTAGAGTTAGAGCTCCGTCTATTTCAACTGCTCCTGAGAAAAATGCGTCTTGATAGCCTGTAACAGTTGTTGGAGTTGATGAGCCTACGTGGAATAGGACGTCTGGGGATGAGGTACCAATACCAGTTTTACCATCACTTTGTACTCTAAATAATTCACTTGCACCA
>JAAGZO010000390.1 GCA_024206195.1 bacterium
ATGCACTGCATTGATTTCGTCTATGTTTTTCGTGATCAATATATTATCCTTATCAGTAATAGTGAACAGCCATTCCTAACGATAGGGATTGCTAGCCGTGGTATGTATGATATCGCTTTCCAGAATTAGCACACAATGTGGCTAACACCAATTCGTACAGGTACTTTTGTACCTGTGGTTATCGTAGGCCAGTGTGCAGGTACTTACTCGTCACCAAGCTACTAAGGATATGTTTGAGAGGTTCTCAGAAACACTTTTGGATTATCCGTAGGTTATCCTTTCGCCTTCTTACCGTCAAGCTGATTGATTAATTACAGAAGCAAGTTCAGAAGCGAGGGGAACCACCCTTTGGGGTCGGAGTTCACGCAGTTGTTATACCACCCGATTATTCATTTAGTGTAATGGATTTGTAAGATAAACAAACGCTATATTAAGTGGGTTTGGGAAGTAGATAAAACCTGAGTATGAAATCCCATTTCTTAATATCATAGAGATCCACTCTCGTAGAATCATCAAGTCCATTTAAGGGCCAATTTACGTCCTGTCCTTTGCTAGGCCAGATTTGGAAAAGGTGTTTTTCTATTGAAGTGGGAAATTCCAATCTGTATTCCGCATTTTTCAAATACAGACAAAGGACGACAAAAAAGACAGAACCAATACTGAAAAGTACTACCTGTCCATTTGGATGACTCAAGGATTTAGCATTACCTTCAACGAATAAATCTTTAGAAATAACTGTTGCTAATCCTTCACCATCATATCGAGCAATCCAGACAGATGTATCAGGTGGTGGAGTACGATTGTTGAGTAACCATTTTCTACGACGTATTGGGACAAGCGGTCTTTTGTCCGTGTATTGAATAGTAATTGCTGTTTTTGTGGCCCAACTTGCCAATATAGATTGTTCATCATACGTAATTGATGATTTTGTACCATTAAAGATTTCTGGTAAGATTGCCATCACTTCATTTTCTAAATTAGACATCCAACCACTATTACAAGAAGAGCATACCTGCTTTACTTGCAAGTCAATGTTTAATGGATATCGTCTGGTTATATTGGTTGATTGGCCCTTTACAAATGTTTCCCTATCAATAAACATCTGTTTGGCTGTAGGAGCAGGAAAAAGAGGTGAAAGCCATGTACCAAAAACGTGTTCATTGGTAACTGGTTTATTTCCACAAAAAATACACTGTCGTGTCATTTTGCTATAGTTTTTGGGTGGTATAACGTCCGAATTAACAGGCTTGCTGGATTGACTTGGCGGTCGCTCTTCAACGATTTGTTGTGTTGTTACTCAAGGTATTGTGTCAACTTCAATGTGTTCTTCCAGACAGAATCTTGTGTTTCTCCCAGCTTCCTTTGAGAAACACTTTCTGCATTTAGGACAAAAGTTTGTTTCATCAAGATTTATCCATTCATGGCTTACAGAGTTTTTCA
>JAAGZO010000391.1 GCA_024206195.1 bacterium
AGAAGAAATTACCAGAAAGCAAGCAGAAGCCTTAGTAACTATCTCGCAAAAAATAAGAGATGGAGCAGATGTCTTTCTTAAACAGGAATTCCTTTACATTTTTATGTTTATGCTTATCTTCGCTATTATTATTGCTCTAGCTTGTGAGCCTCGACCAGGAGTTTTTTACACTACTTGCGCCTTTCTAATTGGCGCTTGTACCTCAGTACTGTGTGGATTTATTGGAATGAAAGTTGCAACCGAAGCTAATTACAGAACTACGTATGAATCTTCAAAGGGATTAGGAGAGGGATTCAGGATTGCATACTATGGAGGGTGCGTCTTAGGCTTCGTTTTAGTATCGATATCAATTATTATCCTTACCTTAACTATTGCTATCTTCAAAGGTATTAATTATTATTTATTTAGCTATCAAAATAAACTCGTCATCAACCTTAAAGGATTATTTAGTTCTCTATGAATGTGTTGCTGGCTATGGTTTAGGCGGGTCAACTGTAGCCTTGTTCTGTAGAGTTGGAGGAGGAATTTATACCAAAGCTGCTGATGTTGGAGCAGATCTTGTCAGTAAGGTAAATACTCTCACATAACTTAAGCTTGAAGAGGATCTCCCTGAAGATGACCCTAAAAACCCAGCTTGTATCGCAGATAATGTCGGAGATAACGTAGGAGACATTGCTGGTATGGGTTCAGACCTCTTCGGGTCACTGGCTGAGGCACTTTCAGCTGCACTATTAGTTGGGGCAACATCTCCTGAATTAATTACAACAGGAACTATCTTCTACCCAATCATGATCACTGCGGCAGGAATTGGAGTCTCTTTTATAATAGTCATATTTGCCTTTATTTTCGCATCAAAAATAAAGACGTATAAGCAATTAGAGTTGATGATCAGACTTCAAATTATAATCTCTACTGTATTGATGATTTTACCTATTGTCTTAATCTCGGTGTACTATCTCCCTAAGACTTTTAGTATTGGAGAAAAAGGTTCTGTTATGTATAAGGAAAATATAATGAATACTAAAATGATGGCCTGTCCTTTACTTGGGTTAGTTTCAGGTATGATCATCGGAGTAATGACTGAATACTTCACCTCAATGAGTTTCAGCCCAGTTAAAGGGTTGGTTCATAGCTGTAAACAAGGAGCAGCGATTAATATAATATTAGGATTATCCTTAGGATATCTTTCAAACATTATTCCCACAATCCTAATTGCAATTACAGTATTTGGGAGTTTCTTCATTGCAGGAATGTTTGGAATTGCCTTAGCAGCCATAGGAATGCTAGGAAATCTAGCAGTATGCTTGGCTATCGACGGTTATGGCCCAATTAGTGATAATGCGGGTACTTTAATTACTTTATTATAGGTGGATTGGCTACTATGTGTGAACTTCCTGAATATGTCAGAGATGAAACTGACAAACTCGATACTGCTGGAAACACAACTGCGGCTATTGGAAAAGGATTTGCTATTGGATCAGCCTGTCTTGTAGCAATCAGTCTTTTCGGAGCTTTCATTACAAAAGTGAATGTAAGATTTTACAATAATTTTTAGCTTAAAGTAGCGAATATAATGGCTCCGATGATGTTTACCGGATTAATTATTGGAGCAATGATGCCTTTCCTCTTTTCTGCTCTCACAATGACTGCAGTTGGTGATGCAGCTGAGGCAATGATTAAGGTTATTAGAGAAGACTTTGCAGAGCATAAAAGACATCCTGAAGAACAGAAAGAACCCGATGTTAAAAAATGCATAGAGGTAGCAACAAACCATGCCTTACAGAGAATGATTTTGCCTGGAGTGATAGTTATTGTAATACCTATTTTAATAGGGATTCTTTTCGGGCCAAATGCAGTAGTAGGATACCTTTCAGGTGTAATTATTAGTGGTATTCAAATGGCTATATCTATGTCTAATACAGGAGGGGCTTGGGATAATACAAAAAAGAGTATTAAAAGTATTATTCTATATTAATTGTAGACCAAGGATTACCAGTTAACGGGCTAGAACTAAAACTGATTGAATTAACAAAGAGAAAGGCAAATTTGGCAAACATAAGAGAACAAATCGTAGCGAACCAAGGCCAAGAAGCTAAAGTAAAGGAATTAAGAGCAGAGGAAGAAGAATATACTGCAAGAATCGAAGCTCTTCAAAATGAATCAAAAGAGATACATGCAGACCCTAATCACATTGAGTTAACAAAGGAATACTTTATCGTTGAGAAATTAAAAGAAGATCCAAATGAAGAAGAAGCTGCAAGAGAATATAGGACAGGAGAGTTTTATAGAGATGCATTTAGGCACGCTCATGCAAATGCAGTTATTGGAGATACTGTAGGAGACCCATTAAAAGACACAAGTGGACCTTCCTTAAACATCCTTGTAAAGCTTTCTTCAATAATATCTGTTATATTCGGAGGAGTATTCGTAAAAACCGCTATCCTATCTCATCACAGATAAAATGGAATAAAAGA
>JAAGZO010000392.1 GCA_024206195.1 bacterium
AGCGTTCAGTGTAGGCCCATTACCCAACTGAGGTCAATAAGGCTAAAGTTCTTCTCAAATAGTCATCCAGTGAGACCAGTGATCTTTGTTCACCTGCAGTTTTCTAGCCGTATTGTTATTGCAGTTTAAGAGGTTTTCTTTCACCGCTAAAGCAGAAAATGCTTAAATGCCAGCTGAATCTGATTTCTGTCGTGATTACGTTAGTTTGATTCTTCTGATGAAGTTTTGCCATTCCACGTTTGGAATCGTCCAATAGTTCGTTCTTCTAAGGCGACTTGAGGATTTTCCAACAGTTTCATCGTCACATCAGTTCTTTAGAAATTCATGTGAGAAATTCCGAATGCCTACTTAAGGCTTCGTACATAGCAACTCGAAACATGCGAGAAGATTTCATCTTAGATCCGCTGTATCCGCCTTCAGCGATGAAAATATTATTCATTGAGTAAGAGTTCATCGATTGCAATAAAAGCCACAAAACATTCGGACACATGTCAATGAACATATTGTTACTGTATCAGAGCATCTTAAGTAGCACCACGACTGCAACATAACTTTATTCTTTTAATCAGTGTGCGCCATGCCGCACCAGCACTCTATTTCCGAAACCTAGTAAGAAAGATGAACCATTTCGCATTTTCGAATTTTGAGGCATGAACATCATTACTCGACTAAGTTACAAATCATGACAATAGGTTCATGATCGTGCGTATTAATAAATTCGAATCGTGTTATTTTCAAGATATATTAGAAACAGAAAAGGAATAGGATTCCATTGGTACAGTACGTATAGCATGTAAAAGAACTAACCATGCAAAAACCGGTATCCTAGGAACAGCAAGATGAGGTTAAAAGCAAAATTGTCCAGGGCCCGGTCAAAGCTTATAACCTCTAAGTCGAAAGATTTAGCCAGTAATGGCAATGTTAAAATTTGTTAAATTAGTTATTCCGCTTCGTGTTTGTTAAATTTGTTATTCCGTTTCG
>JAAGZO010000393.1 GCA_024206195.1 bacterium
AAACCCGATATAGTGTTTGGGAAATAGAGGTTTTAGCTGTACAATGGGCTCTTTGATATTTTCGTCCCTATGAATATGGTCGAAAAACCTATGTATATTGTGATCAATCCTCAGTCAAATTTGCTCTAGACGATGGGGAATTACACTGCAAGAATATGACATCATATTAAACTATAGACCAGGAAAACAAAATGCTAATGCAGACGCTCTTAGTCGAGCATTTGAACAGCCAACAACACAAAAGTCACAAGCAACTTCAGCTCATATACAGGAATAAAAATCAGATGCTAAAGATGGAAATGAATCCCTAGCAATAACAATTTCGCAACAAATGTCCATATTGCAGAGACAAGACTGACCACAATTGATACCCACTATTTTGTATCTTGAAGAAGAAATGCTGCCAACTGAAGATTCCTACTTAACAGACACAATCCTTACCCAAAGTAATCGATATTGCCTAAAAGACGGAGTTCTTTTCTGTACTCTTAGCTATGCCCAAAAGTTACTAATACATAGACTACATAGAAGACCTACTCCACACCTTATGAGCATTCCTCGATTCCTAGTTTTGGAAGCCAACCATTGTGAACTAGGAGGCAGACATTTTGACATAGACTGAACTTATGACAAAATTATACTTCAATACTATCGGCCTAATTTACGACAGTCTGTTATCGATTTTTGTAAACATTACTTAGGATGTCTAACTAAGAAGGCTCCAGTACAATCTTATAAATTGCCCTTGAATCCTATTTCAGTCATTCCCATTCCTTTCTACGCACTAGCACTAGATGTCGTAGGACCATTACCCCTAACAGAAAGAGATAATAAATACCTCATCACATCCATATGCATGTTTTCCTGTTGGCCAGAAGTAAAAGCTGTGAGTGAGACATCAGCTAAGACTGTAGCTCGTTTCCTCTTTGATGATATCATATGCAGACAAGGGTGTCCCAATGTAATACAGTCTGATCAGGGAAGCAATTTCCTATCTGATTTAATATGAGAATTCTGTAAACTGACAGACACTCGGAAAGTCCAAACTGTAGGGTATAAACCTCAAGCGAATGGAAAACTAGAACGTATGCATAAATCTCTCATGATGACCCTGTCCATGTTTGTTTCGACTAACCAGATAGATTGGGACATTCATGTTCATCTAGCAGTTTTTGCTTAAACTATGCAGTCGCCACGAGTCTACAGGAGAAACGCCTGCATACTTAGTGCTAGGACGAGATCTCAGATTACCACTGGATGTTAGTCTACAACTTCCGAACCCAAACTATGTTGTTGATTTAGATGACTATAAGTTAGACTTAATGTTCCGACTACAATCAGCCTGGAAGATTGCTCATGACTGTATAACTAAGGCAC
>JAAGZO010000394.1 GCA_024206195.1 bacterium
TGCTAAATGAATAAACAGTAAAATAAATCATATTATCGTGCAGTAAATCCGAGCCGTAAATCCGATCCTACAACAATAGTAGGCTCGATAATAAATGGTGATTTAAGAGAGGTTGAAAGATTGGTAGATTTGGGGTATAATGTAAGTATTCACAAGATATGAATGATAATGAAAGATCAGAAAATATTAAGCGAAATAAGACAATTAAAAACAAGGTTGGATAAGATCATAGAAGAGCAAGAATCTATCAAACAGAATCAATTTGTAAATGATATGAACTGCATTCTTGCCGGTACCGGTTCATATGCTTTTTATGATACAAAGGAAGATCGAGTCAGAATAGAATGAGCGATAAAGACGAGCAAATAAAACGAGAGCTGCAAAGTCAGATAATGGAAGCATTTATAAAAACCGCCAAGACGGATAATATCCCCCTGGACATAGTAGGGGAGAAAGTCAAGGATATCCTGGACGATTGGAATAATGAAGACAAGACTAATTCTATAGTTTGGAATATGCAGCACACCGGACATATTAAATGAAAGATACATATCTTATGGAGTCACATAAGTTTACAGAGATTAAGAATATTAACGACCTATTCGAGGGAGAAATAAACGAGGTTATAAACAACCTACAAAGGATAGCAGAAGAATACAAAGATTACGAAAGATTAGAAATCGCCGGAGCAAGCAACGAGGAAGTAACTAAACTGTTAATAGGTATCAATAGGAATGAAGGATGATAACTAAATCACTTGATGATCTATTAACAAGACTTAACTACACACCAGAAGAGAGGATTAACATGATATATGGAAATAAGGCTAATTTACCACTAAATATGGGGGAAATAGTAACCACAACCACAATCCCCCACAACCCAACAGGAAACGAGCAGGTATGAGCAACCCAAACCCAAGCCCTAAAAATCAATGGAAACCTGGTCAATCAGGTAATCCCAACGGAAGACCACCAAAGAATGTAGCCTTATCTGATATACTTAAAGAGTTAGGCTTGGAATGCATAGAAGACATTGAGACCAAGGATAAGAAGACACGCAACGAATTACTTGCAAAGGTGATGTGGAAGAAGGCACTCAAGGGAGATATGCTTGCAATCAACACAGTATTGGAAAGGAAGGATGGCAAACTTAAAGAACATATAGTAACTGAAGATATAACTGTCCATGTACCAGACCAGCAAGAGCAACAAGCCATGCTCGATAAATTTAAGTATGATATACCATCAAGTAAGGAAGAAGAGGGAGAAGATAAGATACAATAAGAGTATTAGTTATGATTAGAGTTAATTCATTAGACTATATAGGAGGAAGAAGAGGGGGGGGTATGGACTTCGGCGACGGACTTTTTTAGTTATAGTAACCCCACACACCTATCTTATTAATTTTATGGATTGGATAAGCGTAAAAGACAAGCTCCCTGCCATAGACGAAGATGTCATAGTATTTTGTGGATTTCAAGCCTTTGGGACGTTTCGTGATAAACTCAACACACGGGCAGTTACAAGTCCCGCAAGAATGTTTAGAAAAGCCGATGAGGACGATGGATTTTACGTTGAAGATCAACCCTTCAGAGACGACGTCACACACTGGATGCCGAAATTTGACGACCCTAACGAATACAACGTATACAGGATGCGTGGCAAGAAATGTGGATAAAATTACAATCATCTTTAGTCAATCTATCAGCCATTCAGGTTATTCGCAAATTAGATTCACCTGTAACAGAGAACGACTGGCAAATTAATCTGGACAAGCTTATTCTTTCTTACGACACAGAGGAGAGGCGGGATTACGCCTATAAGCGGATATTGAAAATATTAGAGTTGAA
>JAAGZO010000395.1 GCA_024206195.1 bacterium
CATAAAACCCGCTTGGTATAAGGCGACCTAAGAGAGGCTCAGTCGTCGGCTCGGTGGTTATTCTTTCTATGGATGATTTGGACGTTGCTGTAAAGGATCTTTCGCCCATACAGAGTGAGACTCCTATGCCCATTCTGCGATCTTTTAGTCAGAATTCACGTCCCGTTTCAACTGCATCTTCGATACCTCATCCGCAGTCCTTGCCATCACTTTCTAGTTTGTTTTTCTGTTTTCTATGTTTCTCTTGACCGCTTCCCATGAATACGATGTCAAATTCCCTGGAAAATTCTTCTTGTGCTTCAAACTTTGCACCGATTTTTGTGCTCATTATCATTCTCCTTGTCGTTACGACAATAGTCATTATGTTCTTTGCTAGGTTTATTCGAGAACGAAATAAACCTAAGGTTAGGGATAAAATTGGTTCCGTTGACAATCAGATTGAAATTGATCATGTTTTAGAGTTACCACCATTTGACTTTTGTACCGGAAACTGGTGCATGCAAATTTTTAATAGTACATATTTCTTCTTGACCATAATAGCGATAATTATTTCTCATTTTTCTATTCATCTAGCTCTTTTTGCTGCTATGGGAACTATTTTAGTTGCTTCTCGTCCCCCTGAAAACCCTCCTGTATGCGCATTAGAAGGACAAGCTTATACTAAGCTTACGATCAAGGATAAAGTTTTAGTAGCGTTGATCGATACTGGATCTGCCTTGACTTTAATTTCTCAATCGATCCTTCCTCTTATTGGGAATCCTCCTATGTACCCTAGTCCCATACCTAACGCTCAATCTATGTCTGGAATTTTCCCTTTACTTGGAGTTATTTACGTAGATCTTATTCTCCCTGTGAATATTATCCGGAAACAAATTTACATAATTCAAAAGACTCCTTATGATTTGGTGCTTGGTACTGATTTACTATCTCAACCTGCTCTACGTCCTGTAAAGTTTGACTTTCAATTAGGAATTTTTCGTTTAGGAACAAATATCCTTCCCCTTAGTACTAATGGTACTGACTTTACGCTTCCTGAAAATAAGTTTACCCAAAAGGTACATATTTCTGAAACTACTGTAA
>JAAGZO010000027.1 GCA_024206195.1 bacterium
AGCCAAATTCAGTTCTGATTATGGGTTTGGACAAAGAAGTACCTGACGTTTCCTTCTGTCTTCGAAATGCCATTTTTGCCATATGTGTGAAATCTGACAACTAGAGTATACTGAATCAGTCATCTGCAAACAGTTGTGTATTACTGTAACCGTATGCTGCTGTATGTTGTCTTGTCTTCTTATGTTATATCTGATATTTGCGCTCAAGTATGGTACTACTTCTTCTTCCTTGTAGTCTCACTAACGTTCCAGACACTTGTTGAATAATATACACGGAGTTGATTAGTTCGTTGTTCTCTGCATATGCCTACACTGCTTAGTAAATACAGATTCTATGATATGAATAGTAAAAGTTTGTTGATAGTGAAATATCTGCTGTGTCCTCTTCTAAAACATTTTGCCTCAGTCTTATTTAGTCTTATTACAACCTTTACTACCCTTGGAGGAACAATACACATTTCCCTTTTTAAAGCATTGTACCTGACTTTATTTTGGTTGGAGGAACAAAACATATTTCCCTTTCATGCCTTGTACATCGTAGGATTCGAACCCACCACGTCTCAAAGTGCATGAAATTTTTAGGGTAACTGTAAACCGTTTGAAAGTGACATTAAAAACAGAGATGAGATTGCCAACTGGCCACTATCTGGAACCCGCAAAACGCAGTTTGTCCCGTGTATGTAGCTCATCTAAATTTGTAAGGTTACTGTAAGCTATTTCAAGCTAATGAGCTAGTCAGGGACTTATTTATTAACTCAACGCAAATTGCAG
>JAAGZO010000396.1 GCA_024206195.1 bacterium
ACTGCTTGGCCAACTCTTTTTGCTGCAGCTTCATCAAGCTCTTCCCCAACAAGAGCCCTTATGTCATATTCTCTAAAGAAACTCATGGTTCAATATCCTTCCACTTCTTAATTGCTTCTTCATAATGAGGAAGTGTTCCTGTATTAAGCCATTGACCGCTGAATGGGAAACCAAAAAGCCTTCCTTCTTTTGCAAGTTTTGGGAAGACGTCCTTTTCAAGCGATGCATTGCCAGGAGGAACATAGTTGATAACCTCTGGCTCCATTATGTAAAGACCGGAATTAATCAAATTCGAAGGAGCATTCTCCTTCTTTGGCTTCTCAACAAACTCAAGTATCTTGTTTCCTTGTAGCCTTGCAACACCGTAAATACTTGGATCTTCAACTGTTGTTAGTGCGATTGTTGCCAGTGCTTTGTGTTTTTTGTGGAACTCATACATTTGTGCTAGATCAAGTTCTTTCAGTTCATCTGCATTGCATGCAATAAATGTGCTTGATAGCATGTGCTGCGCAAGTCTTAAAGGACCTCCTGTGCCCATTGGCTTGCTTTCTTCAACATAATTAACATTAACGCCAAAATTCTTACCATCGCCAATCTTTTCCTTTATCTTGTCTGCTTTATAGCCAACAGATAAAACAACATTCTTAACACCGTATTTCTTGAAAAGATCAAACGCGTGTTCAAGAAGGGTTCTGTCATGGACAAGCATAAGTGGCTTTGGAATCTCAAATGTTATTGGCTGAAGTCTTTCGCCTTTTCCGCCTGCTAAGACTAGTGCCACCTTTGGCATGTTGCTTCCTAATGCCCTCATCAGAAGAAGTTCAATTGCATGAGAACGATTCTTTATTTCGTGCCCGTCAACTCTGCGATCAACCTCTTTTAGTATCCCATTATCTATTGTTAGAGTAACTCTTTCTTTCATTTGATTGATTTCAAGTCCTGTTTACTATATAAATATTTCGCTTATGTTATGAAGTAGTATAATCGAAAACTTTATATACTTGCATCATACTCCATAAGATATCATCATACTATGGAGGTGATGACGCACCATGGAACGGGAGGAGGACTTATATCTCAACCTGGATGACGATCTTGAAAACGACGAGATCTCACCAGAAGAAGAAGGCTTCATGAGAGGCTTTCTCGAAGATTAGTTGTCTTTCAGATAATTCGGCGTGACGTCTCTAACCTCCGCCCACACCATGGATCCTGGTTCTATATTCTTTTTAATAACAATCTGCTTGTAAAACTCATTTCTTCCTGTAACACTTCCCTTTCTTATCTTTTCGTCTATTAAGAACTCACCTTTCCAGCCAATCCATCCCTTATTTTTTTCAAGGGCTATGCTTTTGAAAAGCTTTGCCAGTTGTCTGCTTCTTTTTTTCTTATATCTGCCGTTCATATCCTTCATTTTAGAAGCAGCTGTGCCTGGCCTTGGGAAGAACCTTGAGATATTAAGCAAATCAGGCTTTGTTTCGTTAATTAGCTTCAAGGAATCCTCGAACTGCTTTTCTGTTTCAGATGGAAAACCGCAGATAATGTCTGTTGAGATTGTTATTCTTGGAATGGCTTTTCTTAGTTTTTTTATTATTTTTTTATAATCATCAACAGTGTATCTTCTGTTCATCAGCTTTAGAATCTCGTTGTTGCCTGACTGAACAGGAATATGCATGAACTTGAACACCTTCTTGTGTTTTAACACCTTAATGAGTCTGTCAAGAATTGGCAATACATTGTTAGGGTTCATCATACCCAATCTAACAAAAAACTCTCCTTCAATTTTTACTATTTTTTCAAGGAGCTCTGCAAGGTTTGTCTTAGTGTCTTTTCCGTAAGCAGCACAATCCTGGCTTGTTATCCAGATCTCCTTGCATCCATTTCGCACTGCTTTTTTTATTTCACTGAGAATCTTTTCTTCAGGATAAGAATGAAGCTCTTTTTTTGCAAGCTTAACAATGCAATAGCTGCAGTTTCCTGAACAGCCTTCTGAGATCTGCACTATGTCTATTTTTGGATTTGTTCTTTTCTTTGGCAGACCAAGTTTCACTTCTTTTTTATTTCCTGTAAAACTCTGCCCCTTAATTGCTCTGGTTATATCTTTCACATGGTAGGGTCCAACAAGGATTGCGTTTGGTGCAATTTTTTTCAATGCATCTTTCTGTACCTCTGCCATGCAGCCTGCAATCACAAGTTTCTTTTTTGCAAGCTTTTTCACTCTGTTAAGCACCTTGCTTTCTGTTCTCCCTTTTACAGTGCAGGTGTTCAGTATTATGATGTCTGCATTTTTTTCATTATCAACTATTGTGTGCTTTGCTTTTGTAAGAAGACCTGCCATTATCTCAGAATTATTCGTGTTTGCACTGCAGCCGAAGGTTTCAATAAAGATTTTCATGGTATTGATTTAAGCTTTTTTGCAACGTCTTTTATTACCCAGTCTGGTGTTGATGCGCCTGCTGTTACTGCAACAGATTCAATTCCAAAGAAATTGTCTTCATTAATATCATCTGCAGATTCCACATGGAAGACTTTACAGAATGGCCTGCACACATCAGCAAGCTTCTGGGTGTTGTTGCTGTTTTTGCCGCCAACGACAACCACTACTTCGTTTTTCTTTGCAATCTCAACAGCAGATTCCTGATTTTCCTTTGTTGCATTGCAGATTGTATCGCACACCTCAATTTCAGAAGCCTCTTTTTTGATATGGTCTGTTATTTCTTCCATTTCCTCTGGCTTGTGCGTTGTTTGCGATAAGAAGCACACTTTCTTGTTCTTTAGGTCTAGGGACATGCATTCTTCAAGGTTCTTTACAACAAATGCCTCCTTTTTTGCGTGTCCCATAATTCCGATCACTTCAGGATGGTTTTTGTCTCCAAGCAAGACTATTGTATATCCCTTTGCTGAGAAATCCTTGACAATACTATGCGCTCTTTTAACATAAGGGCATGTTGCGTCGATTATATTGATTCCTTTTTTCTTTATTTCGTTTTCTGTTTCAGGCGGAATGCCATGAGCTCTTATCACAACAGAGCCGTCTGTCACATCTTTCAGGTTATCTATAGGCTTAACACCTATTGACTCAAGCTTTTCTACAATCTGAGGATTATGAACTATTGGGCCAAGCGTGCAAACAGCGCTGCCATTTGATTTCATAGCCATGTCAACTGCTCTTTTCACACCAAAACAGAATCCAAGGTTTTTTGCAATTGATACTTTCATAGGTTCACCGTGTCAAATGTTTTGTAATCTTTTAGCGCTTCAATGAGCTTTTCATGATCGCCCTCTACTATGCAGAATACAGCAGAGCCTGAGCCACTCATCACTGCGTTAAGCGCTCCATTCTGCATCATTATATCTTTTATCTTTTGTATTTCAGGATGTTGTTTAATCATCATTTCCTCGAAGTCATTGTGAAGATTTGCTGCAATAGCTTTCACATTTTCTTCTTCTAATGCCTTTATCATTTCATCTGTTGTTCTTTTTTCTGAACTTTGTTTAAATGATTCATACGCGTTCTTTGTTGGAATGCTTATCTTAGGAACAGCAACAACGATTTTTACTCTTGGAGCATTAAGCTTTCTTATTTTATCGCCGCGTTCTGTTGCCAGACCAGTTCCTCCTGCAACACAAAAGCAGCAGTCACATCCAATCTCTGATGCAATCTTAATCATTTCATCTTTCTCAATGTTAAGGTTCCACATTGTGTTGAGGCCTGTCAATACAGCAGCAGCATCTGCGCTACCACCTCCAAGGCCTGCTCCAACTGGAATTCTTTTTTCTATATCTATCTCAACGTTCTGATCAATATTGTACTTTTCCTTGATTAGCATTGCTGCTTTTAGGGCAATATTCTTTTCAGCAGGTATCTCTTTGCAATTAACACTCATCTTATTTGCTTCTCTGATAAAAATATCATCAAAAACATTCAGTTGCTGCTTTATTGACTCAATATTATGATAACCGTCTTCTCGCTTTCCAAGTATGTTGAATGTAAGATTGATCTTTGCAGGAGCACCAATTATTATCTCACTCATTGCTTAGCCCCACAATTGCAATTGCCTGAATGCCTTCTCCTCTGCCAAATGAGGTAAGGTCCTCTCCTGAAGTGAATGTGATGCCGATTGCATCATTTTCTAAATTCAGTATTTTAGAAAGGCTGTTCTTCATTGCGTCATGGAATGGTTCAAGCTTTGGTTTTCCTGCTTCAACCATGATTCCAATGTTGTTTATCTTGTATCCTTTTTTTGTGATCATATCAAGTGCAACCTTTATGTATTCTCTGCTGTCTGTTATTCCATTCTTGCACATATCATCTGAATATGTTCCAAGCGATCTTTCACCAACAGCCTGACTTAAAGCATTGAATAAAGCGTGAAGTATCACATCTGCATCAGAGTTTCCTTTTAATCCATCGCAGCCTTCAATTTCTGTTCCAGCTAGAATTAACTTTTTTCCTTTTTCGAATCTATGTGAATCTGTTCCAATACCAACTCTATGCATTTTTATCACCAAGTATTTTTTCAGCAACAATCAGGTCATCAGGGGTTGTTATCTTGATGTTATCATAGCTCCCCTTTGTAATCCTTACCTTTTTTCCAATTCTTTCTACAAGCGAGGCCTCGTCTGTTCCTATGAAGTTTTCTTCCTTTGCTTTTTCATGAGCCTCTTTGATTATCTCTGATTTGAATGTTTGCGGTGTCTGCATTAACCATAAGCTTGAACGATCAAGTGTTTCATCAACAAAATTATCAGTTACTTTCTTGATTGTGTCTTTTGCAGGAACAGCAACAACAGATGCTCCAAATTCAATTGCGTCATTTATTGAATTAGTGATGCATTCCTGGCTTACAAACGGCCTTGCACCGTCATGAACAAGGATTATGTCAGAGTCTGCTGAAAAAACGCCATTATAGCTTGACTGTTGCCTTGTTTCACCACCCAATATTATCTTCTTAACTTTGTCATGCTTTTTTGCTTCTTCTTCAAAGAGCTCTTTGTATTGCTCGCTTATCACAACAATTATTTCATTAACTAACTCGTTGTCCTGGAATGCCTTAAAGGTGTGAAACATTGTTGTTTCCTTTCCAAGATTAAGGAACATCTTGCTCTTTCCAGCACCCATTCTTTTTCCTTCGCCAGCAGCAACTATGACTGCAGTAACATTCATTTTTCTGCCTCTTTTCTTGCCCAGGCATCTGCCTCGACAACATCATTCAGTTCAGGATTCTTAACCAGCTTATGAGCATCCATGACAGTTTTGATTGTTGCAGGGATGTCAAGATAGCTTATTTTTTTAGCCAGGAAATTCTTTACAGCTATTTCATTTGCAGCGTTCAAAACTGCAGGCATTGTGCCTCCGATTTTTCCTGCTTCATAAGCATAGTATATGCATGGAAATCTTTCCATGTCTGTTTTTTCAAATGTAAGGCTTTTTTCTGTTGGATCCAGGCGAGGGAACTCGCTAGGGGATCTATGAGGATATGTGAGTGCGAACTGAATCGGCACTCGCATATCCTGCATACCAAGATGTGCGATTATGCTGCTGTCAAAAAACTCAACCATAGAATGAACTATGCTTTGCGGATGAACAACTGTATCTATTTTTTCATAATCCATGCCAAACAAATGATGGGCTTCAATCACTTCAAAGCCCTTGTTCATTAGTGTTGAGGAATCAATTGTTATTTTGCTGCCCATATTCCATGTTGGATGATTTAGAGCTTGCTCAACTGTTACGTTTTGCAGTTCTTCTTTTGTTTTGCTGCGGAAAGGACCGCCAGACGCAGTAAGAATTATTCTCTTTGCTTCCTTTGTGTTTTCCCCTCTCAGGCACTGGAAGATTGCAGAGTGCTCGCTGTCAACAGGGAGTATCTCTACATTATTCTTTTCTGCTGCATTCATAACAATGTCACCAGCAGTTACAAGAGTTTCCTTGTTTGCAAGGCAGATTCGCTTTCCTGCTTTAATTGCCTCAAGTGTTGGTATTAATCCAACAGAACCAACAACAGATGTTACAACATAGTCTGCACTGTCCATTGAAGCTACCTTATTTAGCCCTTCAATGCCTGACAAGACACTTATTCCAGTTTTCTTCTCAAGCTCTTCTGCCTTTTGCTTGTCCATTACAGCAACAAGCTCTGGCTTGAATTCAGCTATCTGTTTTTCAAGCAGCTCTGTGTTGCTGTTTGCTGTTAGGCCTGACACTTTGAATCCTAATCTTTTGATTACATCAAGTGTTTGTGTTCCTACTGATCCTGTAGACCCAAGTATTGATATGCTTTTCATTTTAACTCCATGCAGTTTTTGATTATATTCTCTTCTGTTAGTCCACATTGTTCTCTTTGTTCGCTGATTGAACCATGATCAACAAATGAGTCTGGCAATGCCATCACTTTTATATCTGCTTTGATGCCTTTTGCAGATAACTCTTCAAGTATTGCGCTTCCAAAGCCCCCTTTTTTGCTGTTTTCCTCAATGATAACTGCTTTGCCTGATTGTTTTATCTTTTCAATAATATCATTGTCAATTGGTTTTGCAAATCTTGCGTTAATCATTGCAGCGCTTATTCCTTTCTCTTTGAGTTGTTTTGCTGCGTTTAATGCAGGATACACCATTGAGCCAATAGCAACTATTGCGATATCATTTCCTTCAGCAAGGGCTTCTGATTTCCCAAGAGGAATGCTTGCTAAGCTTGAATCCATATCAACACCAACAACAGAACCTCTTGGATATCTAATTGCAATTGGTCCGTTGTGTTCAACTGCAGTCTTAAGCATGTGCTGCAGTTCATTTTCATCCTTTGGAGCCATAACAATCATGTTAGGCATTGTTCTTAAGTATGATAAATCAAAAGTTCCATGGTGCGTAGGACCGTCTTCTCCTACAAGGCCTGCCCTGTCAAGACAGAATACAATAGGAAGGTTTTGCAGGCAGACATCATGAATCATCTGGTCATAGCCTCTCTGAAGAAATGTTGAGTAAATTGCAACAACAGGTTTTAGATTGCAGCTTGCAAGGCCTGCTGCAAATGTAACTGCATGCTGCTCTGCAATTGCAACATCAAAGAATCTTGAGGGAAACCTTTTTCCGAATTCACTTAAACCAGTTCCGTCAGGCATTGCAGCTGTTATTCCGATTATTTTTTCATTTTCATCTGCAAGCTTTACAATGGTATCAGAGAAAACAGAGGTGTAGGTTTTCTTGCTCTTGCCATTCTTTTTTCCTGTTTCTATATCAAAAGAGCTTATTCCGTGGAATGCCTCCTTGTTATTCTCAGCATGAATGTATCCCTTTCCTTTTTTTGTTTTGACATGGATTAATGTAGGACCTTTTGCATCCTTTGTTTCATTGAGAACTGTGATTAATTCTTTTATGTTGTGTCCATCATAAGGCCCATAGTAAGAAAATCCAAGCTGGTTGAATATTGTTTTAATATTCCTTTTTTCGTGCGCTGTTTCAGACAGCTTGTTGAGATATTTTGAGAGTGCACCTATATTTGATGAAATAGACATTTTGTTGTCATTTAAGATAACTGTCAGGTCTGTTCTAAGGTGTCCTGCATGGTTAATTGCTTCAAATGCCATTCCTCCTGTAAGTGCGCCATCACCAATAACTGCAACAACCCTTCTGTTTTCTTTTTTGAGGTCCCTTGCCTGCGCTATTCCTAAAGCAGCAGATATTGAAGTGCTTGAATGGCCTGTGTTAAATGAATCATGTTTGCTTTCATCTCTTTTTGGGAATCCTGCTATGCCATCTTTTTTTCTAATAGTTTCAAACCTGTTTTTTCTACCTGTTAAAATCTTGTGAGCATATGCCTGGTGTCCTACATCCCACACTATCCTGTCGTTTTCTTCAAGAGAGTAATGCAGAGCAAGTGTTAATTCTACAACACCTAAGCTTGGAGCAATATGGCCTCCGTTCTTAGAAATAACATCAATAATCAGTTCTCTGATTTCTTTTGCTGTAGCTGGAAGATCTTCTGGAGATATCTTTTTCAGGTCTTCTGGCGAGTCAATGTTTTCAAGGCTCATAATTTCTCTGCCTCCTTGAGGAGTTCTTCAACAGCATTCTCTTCTGTTACTTTTCTTAGAATTTCTCCTTTTTTGAAAAGCAAAGCATCTTTTTCACCAAAGGCAAGTCCAAGGTCTGCTTTCTTTGCTTCTCCAGGACCATTGACAGCGCAGCCCATTACAGCAATCTTAACTGGCTTTTTCAGGTTTGCAGTTGCTTTGTCAATCTTTTTTGCCATCTCTGCAAGGTTTACTTTTGTTCTGCCGCATGTTGGGCACGAGATTATCTCCCGGTTTTTTGTTCTTAGTCCCATTGCCTGCAGAATCTCATATGCAACCCTTACTTCATTAACAGGATTGTCTGTTAAAGAGACCCTTATTGTGTCACCAATGCCCATGTTGAGTATTGATGCAATGCCTGCAGACGACTTGATTGTCCCTGAATGGCTAGGTCCAGACTCGGTAATGCCTATGTGAAGAGGATAGTCTGATTTTTCTGAGAAAAGTTTGCATGCTTCAATGGTCATTGGAACATCAGATGCTTTCAGAGACACAATAAGATTATTGAAGCCCATTGATTCAAAGAATTTGATTTGCTTTAGTGCAGACTCAACCATTGCTTTTGCTGTGAATCCATATTTTTCATGGAATTCCTTTTCAAGAGAACCTGAATTAACACCAATCCTTATTGGGATATTGTTTTCTTTGGCAGCTGCTATAATTTCTTTTAGTTTTTCTTCACTGCCAATATTGCCTGGGTTAATCCTAAGCTTATCTGCATATTTTGCAGACTCTACTGCGATCTTGTGATTGAAATGAATGTCAGCAACAACTGGGATGTTTGCTTGTTTCTTTATTTCCTTAAAAGCATCTATAGAATCCATGTCAGGAACAGCAACACGCACTATTTCGCAGCCCGCTTCTTCAAGCTCCTTTATCTGAGCTACAGTAGCCTTGACATCCTTAGTATCTGTCTTGCACATTGACTGGACAACAATAGGGTTGTTGTCGCCAATTATTATGCTACCTACCTGTATCCCCCTCGTTTTTCTACGCTCCATCTTGGTTTAATTCGGGGGTTCTTAGGGATTTATAAACTTTGTTGGATTAGGCACTATAAACCGCAAAGTTTTTAAACTATACATGCGCTTTATAAAGCATGTCAATAGAGGAAGACAAGGTAGCGTTAGGAGGAAGTATAGAGCTGTCAGGGTTTAAAGAGATAGACGGTGGCTCGATGGTTGTTCTAAAGAAAATTGTTGGAAACTACGCAAAGAAATTTTCAGAGGTATGCGGCAAATTTGAGCTTCTCAGTGTGAATATGAAGAAAGTGCATGAGAAGGAAAAGTCAGAGAAATACGAGATTCACGTAAAGGTAACTGATAATGGCAGTCAGTTCAACTCAGAGGTAACTGACATGAATCTTTTCTTTGCAGTAGACAAGGCTCTTAAGAAGGTCGAGAGCGAGATTTCTAAGTAGCTTTACGTAAGTTTTATAAAACCCCATTCTTCTCTTAGTTATTATGGTACTTGACAAGCTTGGTGATTCCCTAAAAGGGACGCTGCAGAAGATAGCAAAGAGCGTTTTTGTAGATGAACGGCTAGTGAATGACCTTGTTAAGGATATACAAAGGGCTTTATTGAGCGCAGATGTCAATGTAAAGCTTGTTTTTGAATTGTCAAATAAGATCAAGGAGCGCGCTTTGAAAGAGGATCCTCCAGCAGGCATCACGAAAAAAGAGTACCTGATCAAGGTTGTGTATGAAGAACTGGTTATCTTCCTTGGAGAGGTTGAGAGGCCAATAGACACAAGCAAAAAGCCTTCTAAGATAATGCTTACTGGACTGTTTGGTTCAGGAAAGACAACAACCTCTGCAAAGCTTTCAAAATACTTTGCAAAAAGAGGGATGAAAGTAGCAATGATCCAGCTGGATACATGGAGACCTGCTGCATTAGAACAGATGCAGCAGCTTGGAAAGAGCATAAATGTTCCTGTATTCGGTGAAGCAAAAGAAAAGGATCCTGTAAAGATATTCAAGAAATTCGAGTCAGAACTAACAAGATATGATGTTGTTATAATTGACACAGCAGGAAGAGACGCTCTATCTGAGGAACTGATCAAAGAGCTGAATGAGATCAACAAGGCAACAAAACCAACAGAAGCATTGCTTGTACTTTCTGCGGATATTGGACAGGCAGCAGAGAAGCAAGCGATTGCATTCAATGAGACCTGTAATATTTCTGGAATCATAATCACAAAACTTGAGGGAACTGCAAAAGGCGGTGGATCGCTTATTGCATGCTCTGTCTCCGGAGCACCAGTCAAGTTCATTGGAGTAGGAGAAAAGGTTGATGATTTTGAAAAATTCAATCCAAAAGGATTTGTAGGTCGGTTACTTGGAATGGGCGACCTTGAAGGATTGCTTGAAAAAGCACAAGAGGCAATATCTGAAGAGGATGCACAGGACCTTGGAAAGAAATTCCTGAAAGGAGACTTCAATCTTCTTGATTTGTATGATCAGATGCAGGCAATGAAAAAAATGGGTCCACTAAGCAAGGTTGTTGAGATGATACCTGGTTTTTCACAGGTAAAGATGCCAAAGGACACTCTTAAGGTTCAGGAAGGAAAACTTGAGAAGTGGAAGTTTGCAATGGACAGCATGAGCAAGGAAGAGCTTGAGAATCCAGAGGATATTTCTGGAACAAGAATTGACAGGATTTCAAAAGGCTCTGGAGTAAGTAATTCTGAGATAAGAGAGCTAGTGAAGCAATACAAACAGAGCAAGAAGATGGTAAAGATGATGAAAGGCAACAACCCAAAACAGATGGAAAAGATGATGAAAAGAATGAGTCAAGGCGGCCAAGGCGCAAAGTTTAAGTAGTAACCCTTTTTCTTCATATTCGATGCCGGGGTGGCACAATCTGGTACTGCGCAGCCCTGGAAAGGCTGTTCCCGTTAAGGGTTTCTGGGTTCAAATCCCAGCTCCGGCGTTCATTCTTTCAAAAGCTTTAAAAACAAACTAAATTTTCTCAGTCGTGATGCCTCGCTGGTGTAGTCCGGCCAATCATGCGGCCCTCTCGAGAATTATTTTCAGAGACAGGCCGCGACTCGGGTTCGAATCCCGAGCGAGGCACTTATTACAAATTCAAGAGAATTTGTAATTCCAAAAACTTGCTAACTAATAATTATTGGCAAGTTTTTGTTATTTTCAAAATGTCAAAACCATTTATCTCTATAACGAGTGATTTTGGTCTAACTAGTCAGGGCTGTGGTGTAATGAAAGGCACTGCATTGAAGATCTGCCCTGAAGCAAATGTTGTTGACTTGACTCATGGCGTTGCACCGTTTGACATCAAAAATGGTGCTAGAGAGTTCGAAGCAATTTCTTATCTTCCAGTCGGTTTTCATGTCTGCGTTGTTGACCCTGGTGTTGGAACTGACAGGAAACCAATCATTATAGAGACTGCACGCGGAGATTATCTTATTGGTCCTGATAATGGTGTTCTGATACCTGCTGCACAGGTTCTTGGTGGAATAATGAGAGCTTTTGAGATAAACAACAC
Source organism: bacterium (assembly GCA_024206195.1). The sequence goes on from JAAGZO010000396.1 coordinate 11,574, forward strand.
AAAGTATATGCAACACCCTGTTGCTCCTACTTTCCATGGAAGAGACATCTTTGTTCCTGCTGCTGCACACCTTGCAAATGGTGTGAAGGTTAATGAATTTGGAGACGAGATGATGAAGGATGAGCTTATGGAGCCTCCTTACAAGGATGCAGAGGTAAAGAAAGGGAAGCTTGTTGGAGAAGTGCTGCATGTTAATCCACACAATCATAATGTTTACAGCAATATAAGACCGAAAACACTGATGGACAAGCTTGGCGTACAATTTGAAGATGAACTTGATGTGACAGTAGGCAAGAATAAATTGAAAGTACGATTTCTGGAGACATTTGGAATGGCAAAGAAGAAGGAAGCAATGCTTTTCTGGGATGATTACAACCATATAGCCATCTGCATTAACCAGGGCTTTTTTGCCAAGAAATACAAGATAAAGATCGGTGACAAGTTTTTAGTAGATAAAGTTTAAATAGACCTCTGTTTTCTTCAGTTCTGCCGGGGTGGCACAATCTGGCACTGCGGCAGCCTCGAAAGCTGCTTTCCGAAAGGATATCTGAGTTCAAATCTCAGCCCCGGCGTATATTCTTCAATGCATGGTAAGGTTTTTATACTAAACTAACAGGCTTCTCTTTATGATAGATCGTTATTTAGGGATTGCGAAGAAGGTTATTAGCCAAGCAGATATTATCCTGCTTATTCTAGATTCACGTATGATCCAGGAAACAAGGAATCCTGATATTGAATCCAAAGTAAAGGCCGCGGGAAAGCCATTAATCTATGTTATCACAAAATCAGATCTTGTAAGCAGGGATGCATTAAACAGGATAAATCTTAATCCGTCTGCATTTGTCTCTGCTAAGGATCATCATGGAACACTAAAACTTAGAAACAGAATTCTGATTGAAGGAAACAAGGTGTACAAGGATAAACCCTCTTTTTTGGTTGGAGTGCTTGGTTATCCTAATGTGGGCAAATCCTCTTTGATAAATGCACTGAAAGGAAGGAAATCAGCAAAGACCAGTTCAGAAAGCGGGTATACAAAAAAAGTGAAGAAGATTAAAGCTGATAAAAAGATAGTTTTCCTTGACACGCCCGGTGTTATACCTCACAAAGAAGCTGATAAGGTAAAACACGCTTTGATTGGCGCTGTGGATTATAACAAGATGAAAGACCCTGATCTTGCTGTTATGGGGCTAATTGAGAAATATCCCGGAGTTATTGAAAAACATTATGGAATACCAAAATCTGAAGATTTTGAAGAATTAATAGAAAAAATTGCTGAAAAGAAGAATCTCATGGGAAAAGGCAAGGAACCGGATATTAAAAGAGCTTCAAGGATGATTCTAAAGGACTGGCAGACTGGGAAGATAAAATAAATTTTTGTTTAGCCATTGCGTATATTCTACCTACTAAAGGCTTAATAAGGCAGCGCCGCCTTTGTAATTTTTCCGAAATATTCTTATAGTTCTTTTCTTTTTTATTATTTATGAGCAAAAGCGATATAGTTGTAATTGCACTTGTTGTTGTTTCTTTTCTGATAAGCTTCTATTTTATGTCTCAAGTGCCTGAGGAGATGGCTTCTCACTGGAATGCAGCCGGAGAGGTGGATGGTTATACATCCAAGTTCTGGGGCTTGTTTTTAATGCCAATAATTGTTGTTGCTATTGCATTGCTTTTCCTCGCAATACCTAAGATAGATCCTCTGAAAGCAAACATAAAGAAGTTCAGCAGCTATTACTACAGGTTTATTTACATGTTCTTGATTTTCATGATTGCAGTACAATTGCAAGGCTTATTGTGGAATGTCGGAGTAGAGATAAACACCAATATTTTCTTTTCAATTGGCATTGGTCTTTTGTTCTTCTATATTGGAATTATGCTGAAGCATATCAAGAGAAACTGGTTCATTGGAATAAGGACACCATGGACACTAAGCAGCGATAAGGTTTGGGACAAGACTCACAAAGAAGGCTCAAAATGGTTTAAGGTTGCAGGAATAATTGCATTTTTCGGAGCGCTATTTGAGGCTTATGCAATATACCTGATTATTGTTCCTATATTTGCTGCTGCAATATATACTGTTGTTTATTCTTATTTATTGTTTAAGAAGAAATAAAAAGTGCCGGAGAGGGGATTTGAGCCCCCGACAATCGTACACTGTCAGATAGTCTGACAACGTTCTACGTGCCTCCTGATTAAGCTTTAATCATTGGATGAATCCTCATCGCTCAAATCATATGAGCGTAGCGCTCTAACCAGGCTGAGCTACTCCGGCATAAAGTTAAGAGAAAAATTATTGTTTTATAAAGCTTTCCGTATGTTCTCTGCGTATTTGTCCATCTCGCCTTCTTCGTACTTGCTCTGAGGCCATAGCTTAAGGCCATCGTCCTTTAAGCGAGGCATGATATGGAAATGCGCATGTGGAACAAGCTGCCCTGCTGCTTCGTAGTTACTCATTCCAAGGCTGATTCCATCAGCCTGCACTGCTTTCATGACAGCAGCAGACACATTCTTCACTACGACAATCATGTCTTTCAGAAGTTCATCAGGGACATCCAAAAGTGTTTCATGGTGCTCTTTTGCTATCACCAAAGCATGCCCTTTGTTAACTGGGCCAATGTCTAAAAATGCAAGCACTTTTTCATCCTCAAAAATCTTGCTTGAAGGTATTTCTCCTTTAATTATCTTGCAGAATATGCAATCTGACATGTTTCCACCCCCTAGAGTTCTATAAACTCTAAATTATCTGTTTCAACATCAAGGAATGCAATGTTGTTCTCTCCACCAAAATAATGCGCTCCTGGATTGATTATCCTTGTGTTTCCCTTTTTTTCATCTCGCTTTACATGAGTATGACCATGCAAAACATAATCAAATTTGCCTGATTCAATAAAGCTTTGAAGTTTTTTTTCGTCTTTTCCATGCAGTGCAACAAGCTTCTTTCCTTTGTAGTCAAGTTCAAGCCATTCATCATAGTATTCTGCGCCAAGCTCTGCAATCTTTTCCATCATAAGATCATAATCCGCTCCATCACAGTTGCCTTTTACAAACTTCATAGTAAGTCCAGAGAAGTACTGTATTGTTCTGGGAGCAACAACATCTCCAAGATGAATCACGAACTCTACATTCTTTTCCTTGAAGAGAGCTACTGCTTTCTGTACATTGACTACATTGTCATGTGTGTCTGAGATTATTCCTATCATAGTGACCTCCATTGCTTTGAGATATAAAAATCTTTTCTACAGCCTATGCAGTTTAACCTTGCTTGGCTTTGTTGTATTGAATGAAATAACATTAAGGTTTGTCGCTTCCTCTTTTGTGAATGGATTGTGCTGGCTGCCTGGGTTTGCTATTGTGGTATTTCCTATTTTCTCGCAGAAAAAACCAGACATCTCTATTGACTCATGGATATGACCATGCAATGTTAGTGGTGGCTGTTCTTCTTCAATGAATTTTCGTACTGTTTTGCTTCCAACGTGAGTTCCATCATGTATTATGTCCAGCTTTGTGTTGAATGGCGGAGTATGTATTACATAAATTGTTTTCTTTGGATCTGTTTTTTTCTTAATCTCATTGAAGTCATCTTTTATGCTCGAGAAATCATCTCTCTTTATTGTCTGTATTCCCTCTACTTTTTCTTTCTTCAGATCCCCTTTTTCCCAATCTTTCAATCTGAATGGGGTAACAGGAACATATGGATAACCATAAATTTCAAAGTTTCTAAGTTTTTGCGCTTTGTTGCTGATTAGCTTGAAGATTCCTTCTTGCTCTGCTGCTTCAAGAATCTCAAAGTTAATTCTTAAATCATCATTTCCCATCATAAGATAAACATCCTTTCCAAACTCTGCAATCCTTGGGACAAGATACTCTATGAAGAACTTCTTTTGATATTCTATAATCTCGTTTATATCATGGAAACTCTTTGGAGCTATATCTCCTCCTAAAATTATTGCATCCTTGTTCATAGCAAAGGAGAATAGTTTCTCATATAGCTCTCTGTTTCCGTGCAAATCCGCTGCATAGGCTATATCCATTGTTCAACCCTCTTAAGTACAAACTTAACTTTTTCCAGATTGAATAACATTAGCATTACTCCTGCAACTATAAATGTTCCACCAATAAGGTTCTTTGTAGCAGGCATTATACCTAAGAAAAGGAATGAATAAATAACAACAACAAAGGGATCAAGTGTTCTTATTGTGACAACCTGGGCTATCTTGAGGCGCTTGATTGCTTTGTAAAGAAACAAGGTTCCGAATATTGCTGAAAGGAAAACTGATAAAACCAGAATAGGAGCCTGTATTATTGGCAGAACTGTGAACTTTCCAGTTGCAAACACAGCTATTGTAAGGAAACCAAGGGTGAATAATGCTCGGAAAGAGGTAAGAACAATAGACTGCACGTTTTTCATGTATTTCTTTGCAATAAAAGCGTCAAGTGCAATAGCAAATGCTGAAATGATTGCTATTGTTGAGCCAATAACTGTGTATCCGCCTCCACCAAAGTTCATTATCAAGGCACCAAAAACAGCAATAGAGACTCCTATTGCATCCAGCTTGCGAAGCCTCTCTTTGAGGAATAAAGCACCCAAAGCAATTGCAAATACTGTTGTTAATGTCAATAGGAATGCAGTTGGAGACGGCCCTATAAGCTTAATTGCGTATATCCAAAGTAGGATTGCTGCAGCATTAACAAAGCCGATTATTAGTCCAATCTTCCAGTTTGTCTTGAATGTGTCATTAAACTTCATTTGCTTATGCGTAACTACAACAAGCACAGCTATCAAAGCAGCTGCGAGATACCAAAGGAACATAAGGCTTTCAGGGGTAGTATATTCAAGAAGATACTTGGAGGTTACATATGATGTTGAAACAAAGAACGCTGATAAAAAGGCATAGAGAACGCCTCGCCCTTTTTGTTCCCTTATGGCAGCATTCTCATAAAGTTGCGGAACAGTCTTTTTGACCTTTTTCAGGCCAAGCAGCCTCATCAACCCATTGATGTTCTGCGGTTCGTCCTCCACTTCAAGAACCCATCCGACCTTGTCTATTTTCTCAACAACAAAGCTGTACTTGCCAAGCTGGTATACATAGCCAACCCTTGAATAAGAAAAGAGTTCCTTAAAGTTCCAGCGCTCCATAAGCTCGAATGCTGTTGCTTTCTTTACTTCTTTCCTGAAGCCTTTTAGTGTTTCCTTGATCTTGTTTTTCCAGGCTGCTGCCTGGTAGATGATTGTTGCCTGGCCATCTTTTATCCTTACCTTGATAGCTTCCTCATTAATGTCCCAGGTGTCTGTCTTTGGAACAAAGATGTGATCTCTAAAGAAATAAGACTCTTTTTCTTTAGCTCCTTTTAACAGGATTTTGTCCCTGAAAAGCCTATAGTTCTCTATCTTAGCTCTTGCTTCGGTTTTCATAGTTTTTCCATCTGTGATACATTGTTGCAAGTGCAACTCCAATTATGATTAGGATTCCGCCTGTCACTTCTTTTAAAGTAGGCAGAGTGCCGAAGAGTATTAGTGCGTAAACAACAACAAAAAACGCATCAAAGGACCTTACAATAGCTGCCTTTGTCATGTCAATGTACTTTAGTGCATAGAAAAACAATAGATGTGCAATAACTGCACCTGAGATAGGGCCTAAAGCGACAAGCCAGTACATGTTTGGCTCAATCGGAACATATTTTCCTGTTGCAAAGACATAGATTCCTACAAAGACTACTGTGAACAAGCATCTGAAAGACAATAAGCCCATTGGATGCACTTTTTTAACATATCTTTTGGCAACATAGCTCTGGAAGGATGCTGCAAGTGATGATGCCGCTGCAAGGATTACTCCTAATATCATCATTTTGCCAGTGCCAAATGTAAGTGTAAAGGTTCCTACAATTGCAATGAACATTCCTAGGATCTCAATCTTTGTCAAACGCTCTCTTAATAGAAGCATACCAAGGATTATTGTGAAAAGAATCTCAAATCGCGTTATGAAACCGACAAGAACAGGACCAATCATCTCAATTGCATTAAACCAAAAGATTGCAGCAAAGGTATTTGCCAGTCCAATAAACAGACCAGGTTTCCAGTGTTTTCTTAAGGTTCCTATGTAGCTTTCTTTTGTTAAGAAGATGTGCATTAAGGATACAGCAATGAATGCTGAGAAAAACCAGAATATCACAAGTGTCTCTGGGGTTGTAGCAGAATTATTCAGAATATATTTTGTTATGACTGCAGAAACAGGTAAGAAGACTGTGCAGAGGAATGCAAGGAGAAATCCTTTGGATAGTTTATTCATTTTGGCGCTCTTTTTCGTCAAGAAGATTTTTTCTGTGGTTTTTAAATGTTACTGTTCCTGCTTATTTTTGAAAACTTTTTTATATTTACCCAGATAATGTTGCACCATTGATGAAGCAGCATAAGAATTACTATTCAAAACGGACTTTTAACCTCATTTGCAAATTTTTTTTTATGGGAAAACAGTTCTGCAGGGAACGCGGCGCTTTTTACATTGTCAGGATATTCTTCATGCTAATTTTTGGTTACCCTTACTACAAGCTGTTTAAGTCTTCTAGAAGATTTATAGTTCAAGGGAGGCCTTACAAATATTTCTATGCTACATATCTTGTGACATGGATGAATGAACGTGCTGTTGAAGTTCCTCTTTTTCTGGAGGCTATAAATCAATTCAGAGGTAAAAGAATACTTGAAGTTGGCAGGGTGCTTCCCCACTACGTTCGCCATAAACATGCTGTTCTAGACAAATATGAGAAAGGCCGAGGAATAATCAATCAGGATGTTGTTGATTTTAAACCCCCTGTAAAATATGACTTGATTATCTCTATTTCAACTTTAGAACATGTTGGCTGGGATGAATCTCCACGCGACAAAAAAAAGATTCTTCTGGCTCTTAAAACCCTTAGGAGATGCCTTGCGCCAGGCGGAAAAATTATGGTTTCCTTCCCTGTTGGGTATAATCCTGAGCTTGACAAGCTTGTTGAGGATAACAAATTTGGGTTTACAGAACAGTATTGCATGAAAAGAATGTCTGATGACAACCGCTGGACACAGGTCAAATGGGAGGATATCCGCAACCTGAAGTATGACTTGCCTTATGTAGCTGCAAATGGACTTGTAATAGGAATAATCAACGCAGAATAATCATGGACTGGCCGGGATTTGAACCCGGAGCCTCACCGCGGCCAGCGGCGCGTTATACCGGATTTAACTACCAGCCCGGATTAGTTTTTGGTGTATAGACTGGATTTATAAATGTATCTGAAGAACAAAGTTGAAGAAAAAAACTATTTCCTTGCAATCTTTATGTCGCCTTCTTGGATTGTCTTTCGTCCGCTGTGCTTTGCAATCTCTGCTGCTTTCTCTGCAATCTTTTCAGCCCTTTCAGTTAGAATAGCTGCAAATGCGTTAATTGCTCCTGCAGAGACTCTTTTGGCACCAGCGTTTATCATTATCCTTGCAACAGTCGCCTTTGGTATAGTGCTTGTTTTTCTTGTCATAATTAACCCCTTTTAGTGATAGTACATTCTGCTATTCTAGGTTTTAAATACTTTTTGTTTTTAGCAAAATTTATATACTGCCTTGGATTAAATTCATTCATGGATTTGAAAGAAAAGATACTGAGGTTTGCTCTGCAGAATGCAGTGCAGTTCAATGGAAAAGCCAATCCTGGAGCAGTTATTGGCAAGCTGATTGCAGAAGATGATTCTCTAAAAAAAGACATGAAGTTTGTTTCCAAGGAAGTACAGGCAGTTATGAAGGATGTAAACAAGATGCCTGTTGAAGAGCAGAAAAAGAAGCTTGAGGAGTTAGCTCCTGAGATGCTTGAGAAGAAGAAGGGGAAAAAGAGAGATCTTCCAGAGCTTGACAAAGCAGAGATGGGCAAGGTGGTAACAAGGATCCCGCCAGAACCTTCTAAATACAGCCATATTGGTCATGCTTTGAGTTTTATCATAAATTACATGTATGCAAAGAAGTACAAGGGAAAGTGCATTCTGAGATTTGAGGATACTAATCCTGCTGCAGTGTCAAAGGAATATGTTGATGCAATCAAAGAGGATGTAATAGGATATCTTGATATCAAGCCTAGCAAGATTATGTTTGCAAGTGATGACCTTGAAAAGATGTATAAGCTTGCAGAGAAGCTAATCAAGGCTGGAAAAGCCTATGTTTGTTTCTGTGAAAGAGATAAGATGCGTGATTTGAGGCATAAAGGAGAATGTTGTGAATGCAGGAATGTTAAAGACTGCCTTGATGACTGGAAAAATATGCTTAAGGGAAAATACAAGGAAGGTGAGTGTGTTCTAAGATTAAAGGGAGATTTACAATCAGAGAATCACGTTATGCGTGATCCAGTTATTTTCAGGATATGCACTGAAGAGCATTTTATGCACAAAAAGAAGTACCATGTATGGCCAATGTATGATTTTGAGAATGCAGTTGAGGATGGTTTACATGGGGTAACGCATATCATGCGAAGCATAGAGTTCGGTGAGATGAGAGTAGAATTGCAAGAGTTCCTCAAGGATCTGCTTGGCATGGAAAAGCAGGTTGTTGTGCAGTATGGAAGATTCAATGTTGTTGGTGCAACAACACAGGGAAGAGAGATAAGAAAACTGATTGAGGATGGTGGATATCTTGGATGGGATGACCCAAGACTTGTAACTTTAAAGGCTTTGAAAAGAAGAGGTTTTGTAAAAGAGACCCTTTATGAGCTTGCTGTTCAGGTTGGGTTGTCAACAACACCAACTAATATTGATTGGAGCATAATCTCTGCTGCAAACAGGAAGATTCTTGATCCAACATGCAACAGACACTTCTTTATTGATGATGCTGAGGAAATAACTATCAAAGGAGCTCCAACGCAGGATGTTGAGATTAAACTGCATCCAGAGCACCCTGAAAGGGGCACAAGGAAGTTCAAGACAGATGAGAAGTTCTACATCTCAAAAAGAGACATTGCAAAAATGAAGTCTGGAGAACTTGTAAGACTAATGGACTGCCTTAATTTCAAGAAAAACAAGGGTTATACTTTTGATTCAGTGGGATATGAGGACTACAAGGATAAGGGCAAGCTGATAATACACTGGCTTCCTAAAGAAACAGTAAAGGTTGAGATAATGATGCCTGATGCAAAAATAAAGAAGGGTATTGCAGAGAGCAGTGTAAAGGATATGAAAGAGGGAGATATTGTGCAGTTTGTCAGGTTTGGTTTCTGCAGATTAGACAAGAAAGAAAAGGATAAGTTAACATTCTGGTTTGCACACGAATAGAACTACTTCTTTTGAGATAGTAATTTGACAATCTCTTTTATTTTACCAACATCTTTTTGCAGCTTTTGAATTTCAGCCATGTTTTTTGCAGTTATCTTAACACCGTCAATGTATTCCTCAACTTGTTTGACACGGCCTTTGAGAAACAGAATCTTTTCCTTGCGCCTTCTTTTTTCAATTACATCAAGCCTTTTTTCAAGGGAGTCAACCTGTTCAGAGAAAAAAAGGGCATTTTTGTCTAGTTGCTTTGCTGCAGAATTCAAATGTTTTGCAAGATAAGCTGATTTGATGTTATCCATCTCAGAACACCAAGAAACGTTTCTTTTTTGGCGGTGGCTCAAGCTTTTCTTCTGTTAGCTGGTCTTCTGGTAACGCAGGTATGCCTTGAAAGGAAGAGTCTATTGGCGGCTGAGCCATTCTTGGCATGTCTGGCGAACTAGGAAATCTTAGAGCTTGATTAGGTGGTGGTGGAGGCTGAATTTGTTGTTGTTGTATATGAGGCGGTTGAGGAGCAGGTGGTGCTTGAGGTGGAGGCATTGGTTTTGGTGGAGCTTGATGAATAGGTGGTGGTTGTGGCGGAGGCATTGGTGGTGCCTGAGGAGGAATAGGTTTTGGCGGTTCTTTATGTGGTAATGGTGGTGGAACCTGAGGCATAGGTGGCCTCTGAGGTTGTGCATTTGAGAGCGGCTTTAGGATAGGCTCTTCGTGAGGCTCTGGTTGTTTTGGAACCGGAGCAGCAATAACAATTGGCTGTCTTGCACTATTCTTTGTGTGCTTTACAATCTCTGGAAGGTGCTGTCTTTGCAGCTCAAGTATAAGAAGAATTCCTCTAGCAATCTCTTCGTTCTGACTGATCATACGATCGATTTTCAGCGACAAATCAGTAGAAGACTCTGCTTTCAGGTCATTGCCTGCTGCTTTTAGAAGGTTTGTTAGTTGTATAATAGCATCTGTTAGCTGACTGTTATCAGAAGAAGGCGCAATATTCTTTAGTGCCTTGATATCTCTCCTTAATTGTTCCACTTCCGGATCAGACCCTAGACTATCGCCAGTTGGCATACTAATTACACACCCCTTTTTTATTAATCAGAAGTATAGGGCTTTAAATAGTTTTCGTTTTAAAATAAGAAGAAAAAAAGAATTTAGTATTCAGGCATACCGCCCATTCCAGGCATTCCGCCTGGCATAGGTCCTGGAGCGCCGCCTTCTTTGCCGCCTGCTGCAATAACATCATCTATTCTTAGAATCATTACTGCAACCTCGCTAGCAGAGCTGACTGCCTGTGTCTTAATTTTTAAAGGTTCAAGAACGCCGTTTTTCCAGGAATCAACAACCTTTCCTGTGAAAACATTGATTCCAGCCCACTTGTTGCCTTTATCATGTGAAGCTTTAAGCTCTGTCATAAGGTCAATCGGGTCAATGCCTGCGTTCTCTGCAAGTGTCCTTGGGATTATTTCCAAAGCCTCTGCAAAGGCATTAACAGCAAGCTGCTCTCTTCCTGACAAAGAGTCTGCGTATGTTCTAAGTCCTTTTGACAGCTCTATCTCAGGAGCACCTGCTCCGCCAACAACCTTTCCAGTTACTATCGCAGCAGAAACATCTCCAACAGCGTCTTCCATTGCACGCTTTACTTCATCAATAACATGTTCTGTTCCGCCTCTTATAAGGATTGTTACTGCTTTTGGATTCTTGCAGTTCTTGACATAGGTCATGTATTCATCGCCAACCTTCTTTTCCTCAACAGCACCTGCATTTCCAAGGTCACTCTTGTTGAGCTCATCAAGGTTTGATATGATTTTAGCTCCTGTTGCTCTTGCAAGCTTTTCCATGTCAGTCTTTCCTACTCTTCTTACTGCGTATACTCCTTGCTTTGAAAGGAAGTACTGTGCAACATCATCAATGCCTTTCTGGCAGAAAACAACAGTTGCTCCAGATGCTGTAATTTTGTCAACCTTGTCTCTTAGGATCTTTTCTTCCATGTCAACAAAGGCCTGCATCTGTGAAGGATCTGTTATTGAAATCTTTGCATCAGTCTCTGTGCTCTTGACTTCAACTGCTGAATCTATCAAAGCAATCTTTGCATTTTCAATGCTCTTTGACATTCCTGAATGAACCTTTTCTTTGTCAAGGATTATTCCTTTGACAAGTTCAGAATCATCAACACTTCCGCCAACCTTTTTCTCAATTTTGATGTTGTCTCTGTCAATAAGTTTTTCAGTTCCAATAATATCCATTACACTCTTAACAGCTTCAACAGCAAGCTCAGAAAGCTTTTCCTTGGAATCCTCTGCACCCTTTCCAGTCATTGCTGTTCCAGCAATCTTATTTAGTGTTGCAGTGTCCTTTTCTGTTACAGGCTCTGAAATCTCATTTAGAATCTCTTGAGCCTTTTTCTCAGCCAGCCTGTAGCCACGAGCAAGAACAGTTGGATGGATTTCCTTTTCCAGAAGGTCTTCTGCCTGCTTTAGCAGTTCTCCTGCGATTACAACAGCCGTTGTTGTTCCATCTCCTACTTCATTCTCCTGTGTCTTAGCTACTTCAACAATCATCTTTGCAGCTGGGTGCTCTATGTTGATTTCCTCAAGAATTGTAACACCATCATTTGTAACTACAACATCGCCCATTGCATCAACAAGCATTTTGTCCATGCCCTTAGGTCCTAATGTAGTTCTAACTGTTTCTCCAACAGCCTTAGCTGCCATGATGTTAGAATTTTGTGCGTTTCTTCCAGTTGATCTCTGGCTGCCCTCTGGCAGAATAAATATTGGTTGTATTGGTTGCTGTGTCATTTTTTTCACCCGAAATAGTCTTGTTTTATTGTATCTGTTACTGGTTCTCCTTTCTTGACCTGCTTTGCTGCTTTTTTCAGCACCTCAGGCTTCTCAATCTTTCCAAACCTCTTTTCATACTTGCCTATATTGTTTTGCAGAACATTAACCAGCTCCTTTGCAAAGTGTGGGTCAAGCATCAAAACATTGTGCTTCACAACCATCCTTAAAGGCTGGTTATTCATATCAACCCTTGGTGTCATGCACTTAAAGTCCAGAACAAACCTCAAAGGGCTGTGTGATACACTAACCTCTTCTGCAAAGAACTCAGTACCATTACTAGCATCCACTCTAATTTCTCTTGAATTTTCCATTTGCCTCACCCCTCCATTATGCAGAAATCGTATATAACCGGTTCTATATAAAGGTATCGATTTTGTTCGAGAAAACATTATATATTAGCATGCTTCTCTTATTGCTAAAATGGACTATCACAACATTGGAACTTATGTGAAGGATGTGGTTTATGGCGAGCAAGGCGTTGGGAATAAGACCCGTCTTTTTTTGGCTACAGCTATAGCAACTACTCTTCTTGTGGTTCCTCCTTTTATTGCTGATAAATTAGAAGATAAGGATGCTGAGACGACTCCTCAGTATCACCCAGAACAACAAGACTTTAGTATTCAGCAGCCTATTGAACTTTGCGGGATTGTTTATCCTGTTTCTTCTGGCGGAGAGAGTTTTTCTACTCAGTCTTTGCCTGTTCGGATTGTTTCTTCTGGAACAGAGCAAACAATTGACAATGTTGTAACTGATTTCTAGCTTTAGTTTGCAAAAGATTCTTATATCTTGGATTATCCTCTGCTGAGTGAGGTGATGTTAATGAGATCTTATGTTTTAATCATGATGGGAGTTCTTCTCGTGTTCTTAATAAGTGGCTGTGCAGATAATACTGAGGAAATTAAACCTTGCACTCGAGAATACATGCCTGTATGCGGTGTTGATGGAAATACATATTCCAATGATTGCATGGCAGGCGATGTTGAAATTGAATATCAAGGAGAATGTAAAGAAGTGTATGTATGCACACCAGAAGAAAAGCAGGCACAGATGTGTACTATGGATTACAATCCTGTTTGCGGTGATGACGGAATAACATATGGCAATCCTTGCCAGGCATGCGCAATTCCTACTGTTGTGTCATGGACTCCTGGAACATGTTATTGATTTTTTTTATTAAAATTCGCTCAGCATCTTTTGTCGTCTGCCAGCTACTTTTATGAAAGGTTTTGCTCTGTAGAGCGTTGCTCCAAGCTTGTGGAGTTGCTCGTATTTTGTGATGTTGTGGCTGTTTAGGATCTTTTTTGCAGATACTGGGCCAATGCCTGGCACTCTAATTAACTCTTCGTAGCTTGCATCGTTTATGTCTATTGGTGAATCAAATGTTGCTTTTGCTAGTGCTAATTTAGGGTCTTCGTTTGGAAGCATTCCTTCATCCATTATTGGATCTAGTTCTTTTAGCTTGTAATCATAGCAGCGCATAAGAAAATCAACATTGTAAAGATGATTCTGTCTTGTAAGTGGTTCTTCTTTTTCATTTTGCAAAGGGGTTCCTTTCACTGGCCTGAAAGAAGAATAGTAAAATCTTCTAAGCTTGAGTGTTTCATATTCCCATGTTGCCATTTTAAGAACATCCTTGTCTGTTGAGAGTTTGTTTAGAATAATCTGCGTTGCATGTCCGCCTCCAAGGTTCATTCTTGAAATCCAGGACTGTCTTCTAAGAATGTCTGTCTTGTATTCCTTGCAGGAGCTCAGCTCAGACATCACTTGTTTGTTTGGCGCTTCTATGTTTATGCTCATTCTTGAGGAAAGCTCAGAAGCCTGCTTGATTAAGTCATAAGACGTGCCTGGCAAAACCTTGAAATGAACAAATGCTCTGAACTTGTATTTGTACCTTACTAGTTTCACAGCTTCAATCATTCTTTCAGTTACCTTGTCTGGATCTCCTGCAACACCCGAGCTGATGAACAAGCCATTCACTGCAAGGTTTTTATGCAGATAGTTGAATAAAGAAGCAAGTTCTTTTGGCTCGTAGCGGGCTTTTTTCTTTTTGCAGCCAGCAGAGTTTCCGCAGTATTTGCAGTCAAAAGCGCAGGTATTGTCCATCAGTGTCTTGAATATCCTGCATTGCTTGTGATTTGCTTTTGCATGATAGATACCACCTAAACCCTTATTTACATTAACCTCACACATCTTTGGGCCGCAGCTATCATAACGTCCTGAATCTCCGAGAATTCTTGACTTTTCAAATACGTTCATAAAAATATAAAAGAAAAAGGAGGCTTATAAGCCTCACGCGAGCAGCTGTCCAGTGTCCAATGGTTTAAAATCTCTTTCCGATCAAAGCACCTATTGCAGCTATTCCTGCGCCGAGTAATGCGTTTATTACTGGAGCGATTACTATGCTGATATAGGAACCAAACTTAATCCAGCCTTCAATTTGTTCTCTGCTTGCTGCTTGACCCTGTGCCTGCATTTGTTGCATTGCCTGTTGAACTGTAACATCAATAATAGCTGGAACAAAGTACATCATGAGGATTGCAACAATGCCTCCTATTAATCCAGCAATTACTCCTGTGATTGCTCCGCCCAATGCTGCAGTACCTACTCCACCTTTATGGTCCTTGACTGTGTGCCAGCCTATAAAGCCAAATACAGCAAAAATCAGAATCCATCCTGCGATTGGATTGAAAATAGAACTATATAATGAAAATGAAACCAAAGCAGTAATAAAACCTAAAACGCTCCATGCAATTAAAATAAGTGTTGGTATCTTAATTATTTTCCAGTAATTTGAAAAGCTTTTTCCAGCTAGCTCCATAATAACCACCTCATTGAACATTCTTTTAGAATTAGAGTTTATAAATATTGCTGAAAAACACAAAAAAGAGCAAAGCTCTTTTTGTGTCCCAGAAATGCTTGGCATTTCTGTGGAAAGAAAAATAAAAAAGAAGAATTACTTCTTTTTCTTGCTTCCTGGAACGCAGCAGTTACCATGCGGGTGTGTCAGCATTGCAAATCCTACAACTAGGAAGATTACTGTCCATCCGTTAATCTGCCAAAAGTCCCATACTCCAAGATCCTTTAGTAGGAACAATACACCTACTAACAATATAACCAATGCTGTAAGTTTTTTACAGGCATCCATTAAGCATCACCTCTTTTTAATAGACTGATTATGAGAATTCGAGTATTTAAGACTTTCGTTTTCTTAAGGGGTGCGCATATTCTTTTTTCTTGGAATAACCGGCTTTTTTTTCTTGTTTTTTGCTGCTTTCTTCTGCTTCTTTGGCTTTTGCTTTGTCTTAATAATAAGTAAAATGACTACTAGTACAATAACAAATATTGCCATCTTTAGTGCTGGAGAGAGAGTCTCTTTTTCCGGCACTGCAACCTGTTTTTCCTTGAACGTGCCTGTAGTACAGACCTGAAGCTTTCCATCAATATCCATCTCAGTGCCTTCTGCGATACATTCATTGTTGTGTGCGCATCCAGGCTGTTTAGTATTAGCACACTTTACAGGGTTAGAAGCACAACTGTCTGTTGTGCATGGATCATTATCATTGCAGTCTGCATCAGAGCTGCATGGGCACTTGCATACAGAGCAATCATTAGCATCTTTAGTGCAGCCATCAGCACATGTTGTGCATTCTGGTTCAGGTGCTGGTTCTGGCTCAGGCTTTGGAGCAGGTTCTTCTTCTTTTTCTACAACATGAGCTATTCCCTTGAAGCCCCAGTCAACAACATAGAAATCAAAATCACCTGGTTTTTCATAAGTATATGTGTATGTTTCGCCTGACTTAACAACAGGGCTTGTGAAGCGTGCATCCAGTTTTCTTGAATAAAGAACATGTACAAATTCGTTTGTATTCTTCCATGTTATTGAATCTCCAACAGTTATTGTAACTTCGCTAGGAGAAAATCCATCCTCAACAATATTGATGTTAGTATCTGAAGCTATGCCTGCGGTGGATAGCCATGCAGCAAACATCAAAAGAACAGTTAATACGATTAAAATATGCTTTATTTTCATTTGGAGTCTCCTTTTTAGTCAACTAAGAAATAAATATTATATAAACTTATCTCCTTTTGCTTTGCTGCCATAACCCTAGATTCATCAATTCATTAAATTCCTTGTCTGTCGGCATGCGTGGTTTATCGTAGTAGACTCTGCGGGTTATTATTGTGGCAGGTTTTTCAAGCCCAACTAATCTCTTGAAATTCATACTCCACACCCCCAATTAGCTATAAGGTACACATAGGTGTATATATACTTTTCTATGCTTTCTTAACTACTAGAAGAACATCTGATACATTTTTCAGGTCAAAGTCTGCTCCTGATTTCCTTATTTTCTTCACTGTGCCGTATCTTGCAAATGCTGTTTTCATTCCTACCTTCTTTGCTCCTGCAATATCTCTTTCAGGCCAGTCACCAACCATCAAGCATTCCTCTGGTTTAACCTTAAGCATTCTTATCGCTTTCTTGAACGGTTCTGCAGAAGGCTTTGTTTTCTTAGTGTCCTCAAAACATACCACAACATCAAAGAAGTCTGCGATATTCATCTCAACAAGGCGTATCCATGCATTAAGGCGAGGAGCATCCGAGACAATTGCAATCTTGTATCCGCGCTGCTTGAGTTTAATCAATGTTGGAATAACCTTTGAGTATGGCTCAAGGAGTCCTGTTTGGACTTTTCTATAAGCGACAATGCCTGCTGACAATATTCTATAATCTACCTTGTTGTTTATTTTTGTCAGGAATTTCTGGAATATCTGTTGGTGCTCAATGCCAAACTCATCATAGAGCTCTGACATAATTTTTCTTGCTTTTTCCCTCTTAAGAGGAAGACCTGCAGAAATCATTGCACTGATTGCAGCATTGACACAAGTCTTCTTAATTTTCATGAAGTCAATCAATGTGTTGTCAAGATCAAATATTACAGCCTTAATCATAAAAGAGAAGAACAGCTACTTGTTTATAAAACTTTGCGAAGGAATCTTGGAAAAGTTACGGTGTTTTTACATGTACATTAATACTGGTTTGTTTTCTTGTGCTATTAGTTCAACAGCATGCTTTGCTAAGGTATCCAATTTGCCTATGGCGCTGCTGTCTAGGATATATCTTCCGTCACTACATGCCCTGCTCACTGCCCATGGATGAACATTAATACTTGTGGCAAAGCCGATGATAACTGTATCTGCATCTATGTTGCCTGAGGTTGCCAAGGTTATTTCATTCTTGTTTGGTTGGCTAAGGATTATGCTGCTTTCTGAATTGTATATGTGCAATTCTTTGCTGTTATCTTCACAATCAACTTGGTAGTTTACTTCTTTGCGAATACAGGAGTCTCCTGATTCATTAGTATATCTTTGACTGTGAACTGTGATTCCTTCTCGGCATTCACCTGCTAACTTTGAGAGCTTGGATTGTTTTGGTACAGGTTCTACACCTGATGGCAGTGACCTAAAATCAGGCAGCAGTCTCAAAATTCTGTTACAAATAGCCATTCTAAAACCTCCTTGAAAATTAAATAGAACCTCTTTTTAGTATACTCTATCCGGATTCTTTTATATATTTTGTGTCATTTAAACAAAATATTTAAATAGCACTCACAAATATTTTTCTAGTATGGGGGAAAACAACAAAGAAGACACACTTTTCTGGGCAGATAAGGTTGCAGAGAAGGTAGTAAACAGGAAAAAGTTTCATTATCTTGACAAAAAAGTTCCTAAGATAGACACTTATACTATTAAGACTGCTGCATCATTATCAGGAGTTCTTCATATTGGTAGACTGAGTGATACTGTAAGGAATGCATCAATACAAAGAGCTTTGGATGACTTAGGAAAAAAAGCAAGGATTGTGTGGACAAGCGATGATATGGATCCTTTCAGAGCAGTTCCTGAGGGCATTCCGGCAAGCTATGAAAAATATCTTGGAATGCCTGTAACAGACATCCCTGATCCAGAGGGCTGCCATAAATCTTATGCAGAGCACTTCAGGGATCAGTACATGGGCATAATTGACCAGTTCATTTTTTCAAAGATTGAGAAATATTCTGTAAGAGAGGAATACAAAAAAGGTTCTTTTAATCCATCAATAAAAAAGATAGTTGACAATCTTGATACTGTAAGAGAGATAGTAAACAAATACCGGACAAATCCGTTGGGAAAGAACTGGAGCCCATGGGCACCTGTTTGCGAGAATTGTGGAAAGCTTGCAACAACCGCCATTACAGGATTTGAGGATGGAAGGTTCAATTATATTTGCAGGGATTACCTGTTCAGAAAAACTGTTGCAAAGGGCTGCGGGCATAGAGGAACAAGCAATCCACTGAAAGACCCTGGAAAGTTATTGTACAGAGGCGAATGGGCTGCGCAGTGGGCCTTATGGAATGTAAGCTGCGAAGGAGCAGGAAAGGAATACATTGTTCCAAATAGTGCGTTCTGGACAAATGCAGAGATTGCAGAAAAGGTTTTAGGAATACCAGCACCAGAATCATTTTTCTATGAACACCTGATGATTGACGGTGTAAAGATGTCTGCTTCACTGGGCAATGTTGTTTACCCTCAGGACTGGCTAAAGGTTGCAACAGCGCAACAACTTATTTACTTTTATAATAAACGACTGATGAAAACCAGAAGTTTCTCGTGGAAGGATCTTCCGCAGCTGTATGATGAATATGATTATGCTGCAAGGGTTTACGCTGGTGATGAGAAAATAGAAAATGAAAAAGAGGAGAGACATATAAAGAGGCTTTATGAGCTAGCAAACAAGAAGCGTGCAATACAAAAGCCAATAAATCTTGGGTTTAGTCATGCAGCATTCATTTCACAGGTATTTGAAAACAAGGATGATGTTATCAAGAGCTTAAAGAAAACAGGGCACTACCAGCCAGAGCTTGAAAAGGAAATCTTTGAAAGAATAGAAAAAGCAAGCAATTGGTTGAATAGTCACGCGCCTGATGAGGCAAAGTTCACACTACAGGAAAAGGTTGTTGCAAAGTTATCTGACAAACAGAAAAAGGCAATGAAGCTTGTTGCAGCATCACTAAAAGAAAAGAAGTGGACTGAAAAAACATTGTTTGAGGAATTCTACAACATATGCAAGAAAACAAGCCTTACGCCAAGAGAGTTTTTCCAAGCAGGATATCTTGTTTTGCTTAACCGCGAAAAGGGACCTAAGCTGGCATCATTTGTTCTAGCTTTGGGTGAAAAGGCAACAAAGCTCTTTGATCAGGTATAAATGAAAGCAGCAGTTTTATTCTCAGGAGGAAAGGATAGTTGCATGGCGCTATACTGGGCACTAAAGAATGCAGAAGTAGCGTGCTTAGTTAACATGATTTCTGAAAAAAAGGATTCCTACATGTTTCATGTTCCAAATGTTGAATGGGTGAAGCTTCAGGCAAAAGCAGTTAACATTCCATTGTTGACAGGCAAAACAAAAGGGGAAAAAGAAACAGAGCTTGCTGATCTGAAAAAAACCCTTGAAAATGCAATGAAGAAACACAAGATAGAGGCACTTGTTGCAGGAGCTTTAGCATCAAACTATCAGAGAGAACGAGTTGAGAAAATCTGCAAAGAGCTTGGCCTTGAAGTATTTGTTCCATACTGGGAAACCGATCCTGAAACATACATGAAAGAAGTAATTGAGATTGGATTTGAGAGTGTTCTTACAGCAGTTGCTGCTGAAGGATTAACAATGGAGTTCCTTGGGAAAACAATTGACAGTCAAATGCTCGATAGACTCATTGAAATAAAAAAGAAACTGCACATTAACATTAATGGCGAAGGCGGGGAATATGAAACCTTTGTTATCAATGGCCCGATGTTCAAAAAGAGAGTAATAATAACAGATGCAGAGATACACATGGAAAAGAGATTTTC
>JAAGZO010000397.1 GCA_024206195.1 bacterium
CAATACTGGATGATATTGTTCAGCTCTTTTAATGTTGTAATCAGCAAGCTTCTCCATAGCTGTACCAAGCCCTCCTGCTGCACCATACTGCAAGATATCTTTGGTATCGCTGCTTAGTGACTTAATCGTTCCCAATGGAGAAATTGATGTTTGTGTATATTTTTGGGTAATACCACTAGACAAACCAGATAAAGCTCCAGCAACAAAAGCTCTCTGTAAAAGCTTACCTTCACGCCACATTGGAATCCCACGGATACCACTCTTTCCTTCTGGTCCAAATACTGTTCCCTCTACATTCAGATCGATAATCTTATTAGTACCCGGCTCTACACAACTTAAGGTCTCTAATCTGATAAACCCTCTTTCAGAAGAGATATCCCCTACCACAGCTGCTGTTGCTAAACATCCTTTCAAACGGCTTTTTTTATTATTAGGCATAGTTCCATTTTCAATAATCCTAAAAAGCATTGGTTGTGGATTAGATTGGGCATTAACAGCTGCAGAAGCATCAGCACCGCCTAAAGCTACAGCCTTAACAAATGTTCCAGAAGGAACATAATCTTTAGGATTTTTTGACGGAACATCTGAAAAGTTCTGATCTGGATCATATGGATTTGGAGCTAAATCTACAGCATCATCTCGTATTCCTTGAGTCATTAGTACTTGTGAGCTATATCCATTAATCCCTCCTTGCTCTCCTGGACCCGATGGAAAGGTATTGCCAGAAATGCCCTGACTTGCAGCAAGGCGGTTTTGACCAAGCACCTTTTCAAGATCGATAATACGATCAATTAGACGATTGATTTTTTCTTGTTCCTTA
>JAAGZO010000398.1 GCA_024206195.1 bacterium
GATATTGCCATAATAGGGGTAAGTGGTCATTACCCCAAATCAGCAACACTTGATGCTTATTGGGAGAACTTAAAGCAAGGCACAAATTGTATCAGCGAGATACCAAAAGATCGTTGGAACTGGGAACTGTACAAAGGCTTAAGTATCAGTAAATGGGGAGGCTTTATAGAAGATGTAGATAAATTTGATCCTTTGTTTTTTAATATATCTCCCAAAGAAGCCGAAGGCATCGATCCCCAGGAGCGTTTATTTTTAGAGACCGCCTGGTCTGTGCTTGAAGATGGCAGTTATACAAGAAAAGGATTATCAACAATAGATCATAATGTAGGTGTTTTTGCAGGTGTGATGAACTGTAATTATGAGTATTTAGGTGCAGAAGCGTTGTCAAAAGGGGTAATGACCCAAGCGCATTCAGCCTACTGGTCGATAGCAAACCGCATTTCATATTTATTTAATTTTCAGGGACCCAGTCTTGCAATAGACACAGCGTGTTCATCTTCTTTGACAGCGATTCATCTTGCATGCGAAAGCTTAAAAAGAGGAGAGTGCCAGGCAGCAATAGCCGGGGGGGTAAATCTTATTCTCCATCCCAAGCATTTTATCGGACTGTCAATGATGAACATGCTTTCAGGAGACGGCAAGTGTAAAACTTTTGGACAAGGCGCAGACGGATTTGTTGATGGCGAAGGGGTCGGCGCTGTTCTATTAAAGCCTTTTGATAAAGCAGTATTTGATAGAGATTATATATATGCCGTAATAAAGGGATCATTTATAAACTCCGGAGGTAAGACAAGCGGATATACAGTACCGAATCCAAATGCCCAGTCGAAACTAATATTAGAATCGTTAAAGAAAGCGAATATAGATCCACGGACAATAAGCTACATAGAAGCCCATGGTACAGGGACATCATTAGGTGATCCCATTGAAATTGCAGGATTGATGAAGGCCTTTGGGGAATATACAGAGGATAAGCAATATTGTTCAATAGGATCGGTAAAGTCAAATATAGGGCATTTGGAGTCAGCCGCAGGCATAGCAGGATTAACAAAAGTATTATTGCAGATGAAGCATAAACAGCTGGTTCCTTCGATTAATTCAAAGGAACTGAATCCCAAGATAGATTTTGCCGGTTCTCCTTTTTATGTGCAGCAAGAGCTAACAGACTGGAACCAGGCGGTTATTAATGAGAATGGAATAGAGACAACATGCCCCAGGCGAGCAGGACTAAGTTCATTTGGCGCAGGAGGAGCAAATGCACATATTGTAGTTGAAGAGTATGA
>JAAGZO010000399.1 GCA_024206195.1 bacterium
AGGCTCGATCAAGAACACTTACATGTGTAACCCTGATACCGGCACATGGTGGATTGACCTTGACATAGATAAGGAAGGCTGTAACCCTGCCTGTGTTGTGTATATTGATGATAAGACTGCAGAGATCAACTGGCGGTGTACGGGGGTTATACCGGAGTAGTACATTCAAGCGAAAGGGGTATAACCTATGAACGAATTGAAAGAGTATTTATACAATATCCCACATGGGGAGATATCCGATACAGGCCAGCTGGAGAAACTCTATGGCTTTAGATTTATCTGATACTTTCGTAATCGGGATATCAGCTACTGCCCTATTTGACTTAAGTGAGGCAGATAGCGTATTCAAAGCAAAATATGACGAAGACAAAGAAACGGCGATATTAGAGTATCGCAAATATATGCTTGATCGTGAGGAAGATGCTCTCAATGTAGGCACTGGGATGGCCCTCGTAACAGCACTTCTCAAATTGAACCAATATCAACCTCAAAAGGAATCACCACTTGTTGAAGTAGTGGTAATGTCAAGAAATAGCCCTGAAACGGGTGTTCGAGTATTGAAGAACATTCGTGACAAAAAACTGGACATATCTCGATCCGCCTTTACTGGTGGTGAGTCTGTTGTTGACTATCTTGAAGCCTTTGACGTCGACTTGTTTCTAACTACAAATATTGATGATGCACAGCGAGTGATTGATGGGGAAACCTGTGCCGCAGCCATAGTAAAAAAGCCGCCGGAAGATCCAGCCAAGATACCAGAAGGACAGGTGAGAATAGCCTTTGATGGAGATGCTGTCCTATTTGATGAGAGTAGTGAAATAGTATATAAAGCCGAAGGTATTAATGTCTTTCATGAGAAAGAAGATCAGGAACAAGATGTACCGATGCCAGAAGGCCCATATGCTGGTTTGCTTAAAAAGCTCTCCAGGCTGCAAGATCGTCTCCCTTTCAGTGTCGAATATTCTCCCGTTCGCATCGCAATAGTCACAGCCCGTAGTTCTCCTGCCGAAATGAGAGTAATTAAAACACTGAGGCACTGGGGAGTGTATGTGGATGAAGTATTCTTCTTAGGCGGAGTCGAAAAATCTCAAGTGTTAAAGGCATTCCGTCCCCACATATTCTTCGATGACCAAGAGCTTCATCTAGAAAAGGCCTCAAGGATTGTACCTTCTGGAAAAGTGCCTTATCCGAGCGATTCACCAATCAACGAATTGAATAGCTGCGATAATGAGATTGAGCTTGACGACAAAAAAGCCTGACCAATCGAAAGAGCATAACATGTCTGGCGGGCATTCCGTAAAAAGTGCTATAATTCAAGCCAAATTGGAGTGCCGCCAAGGGCATGGTTTCCGGGAGCTCTTGACTCCTCTTATCTCAGCGTTATACATCAAGATTCTGAAGAGTTTGTCGCATGATTGAATTTATAAAGGCTAAGAATCACAAGGGAATTAAGGAACTGAAGCTCCTCAACTTAGGTTGCGTCAACGTCATATGTGGGAAAAACAGTTCAGGGAAAACATCTATTCTCGAAGCCATTACCAATAATGAAACTCATGCCATCGGAATAAGAGTTGATAATTTGGAATTGCTTGAAGAGATATTCACTCCATATGCTAAGGCCTATACAAGCCCAAGCCTAACACATTCCATCGATTGGTTTACAAGCTATATTTCAAGCTTAAAGCAAAAAAATACCACTTGGTTTTCTGACGACAAGAATAATATTGTCAAAGGTCTTACGGATGACATGAAAAATCATCAGGTTCTACGAAACCATAACCCTGATATTTTCAAATTTCACAAAATAGTCGACGCATATTTTGAAACATATGGAGATCAATATCGACCAGTTTTAATCCCGCCTCAGAGAACATTAGAGACAAAAAACCAGATACAACTTAACCAATCGAAAGAACCGTCAGGAAAAGGCCTTCTCAACCGATTATTCTATTTAAAAAACCAAGATATAGAATCAGAAGAATACAAGACCTTTTTGAAAATATATAAGGCATTCAGTGAGATTACAGAACATAAATTCAACATTATTCCTGATGAGTCAAATACGATAACTATATATTTTAAAAGAGAGGAGTGCTGTTCACCTTCAGCAAAATGGGACACTTTAGGGACCTCTAGTTAAAGGACACTTTCAAAGGCTTGCCCTTGCTTTTTAGAAAGGATAAATTGTGAGAAGGAGAAGCAAGGATGAAAAAGAAGAAGTCCAACAAGGAA
>JAAGZO010000400.1 GCA_024206195.1 bacterium
GATCTTTAATATATATATATATCTTATCTTATCTTAACTTAATGCCTTCTTGATGAATTTAATATATAATAAAAACATTATTAGTATTTATACATATTTAATATTTATAAATATTAATTTGAATAAAGAATTTTAATTCTACAAATGGACGATAAGATTAACAAGTTGAAACAAAAGAATAAAAGCCCAGTTATCAGTATTAGTGGTAATTATCCATTTTAACCTTATAAGATAAAAGATACTCTTCAAAAGCCCAAGATCCAGCCTCTTTTAGCACAAGTTCCTCCGAATCGATCAAGAAAGTCCTAAATGATAATTTCTTGAATGACCTGGAAAACAGAGAAAGTCCTAACTCAATCAAAGAGAAATACAGCCTTAACTATGAGAACTTTGCAATTGCAATGGAAAATTTCAATGATAACTACGATGGTAAGATTAACCTTAATCTCCTTAGTAATTTTGAAGAGATTGGAAAAGGATATAAGATCATCCATGCCGTTAAAGCCGGTGAAAAGAACAACTTCAGACTTAAGATTGGTTAGCAAGGAGATGATGAATGAGCTTCAGTTGAAGAATAACTCGCCTCCAGAAAAAAGTAAGCTTGGCGTTTTAATCTATAGCTCTTGAGAAAAAGAAATACTCGAAGAACTATCAAGAAGATAATTTCACCAAGGCCATGGGGCAAAACTTGCAAAAAAAATTGGGCGATAAGACAGTGACAGTTGAGGAGGAACTTCTAATAACTAAGTCCAAGTCAATTAGCCCAGTACTCCTCAACCAGGCGGTAGGAAATTTCGAAGAAGAGTCAAGCGACTTACCTTCATCTTCATCATTTTTGAGGAACCCTGAAGCAAGAAAAAATAGCATGTTGATTATTAACAATAATACTACTCCCTTTAAGAAGAATTCGCCTAAGAATGAGGAGTTCGGGTTGGTGAGGAAGAGGTTCTCGACTCCTTATGAGAAATTTAAGCCTGTAGCTGTGAATTCTAATTCTACTGGAGATATTGACTCTATTATTTGGAACATTGCAAAGAATGAGGCTATAATTGATAATTATAAAAATGACCAGAATATCAAGCAACTTACGAATACTGAAGAAATAGTAGATTTTTACGAGTATTTGCAGGAATGCTTAACGAAAATTCAAAAAATTGTTCCTACTCCTGCAGAAGAAATCAAAACAGTAGACTATGAACTTGATAAAACTAAATGTAAGGATTACTTATAATATTGTAGATAAGAAGTTAGCAGTATTTGACTTAGATGAGACCCTCGTCCACTGCAAGAAAACTGATATTAAATTCGCTGATGTAGCTTTGGATATTAAACTGGAAAGTGGGAAAGTCATCAAAGTGGGGATCAACATCAGACCCCATATCATAGAGTCACTACAAAAGATTCAAGAAAGCAAATATGACATCATCTGCTATACTGCTAGTCAAAGTCAGTACGCTGATGTAGTACTCGACTTCATTGAAAAAGAACACAAGATCTTTAGTAAGCGACTTTATAGACAAAACTGCATTAAGACTAAAATGGGTAAAGAAAGCACTTATGTTAAGGACTTGAGGATCTTCCATCAGGTAGACTTGAGGGATATCATTATAATCGACAACTCAGCCCTTAGCTTCGCCACACACCTAGATAATGGCATCCCAATCCTCCCGTTTTACGACAATAAAAACGATAACGAGCTGCTTATCCTAGCCAACTACCTAAAAGAAATCGCAAACGCTGAGGACATTAGGCAGGTGAATAAAAAGTTCATGAAGTATGACAACAGCTACTGCTCAAGCGCTAGCGAAGATGAGGGTAAGTATCAAAGCAATCCCTCTTACTCGTACCTTTCAACTCAAAATGAGAAGGAGAATGTGCTTATTACGGAAAACTCCTATATTAGTGATAATGATCTTGAGTTTTCATATTTTAACATAGAAACAGAGAGGGATCGTGACCAGTTAAGGCTTTCCGTCATAAAGAAAAACTATAGTGACTTCCAATCCTCCTTTCAGGTTTAAGTTATTTATATCATAGTAATTAATTATATTGAGTTATATTTAATTTTTATAAAAATGTCTTATTATATAGTAATATATAGTATAATTTATAGTTAATAGTATAATATGAACATGATTATAAGTTAGTTTGTTGGTTTATTAAATTTTTATTTAGCTCTTTTTTAAGCAAATATAGACACTAAAACCATTAAGCAGACTGAAGCAATAGAAGTTGATAAGTAGAATCCTGATGACTTAATAATAATAGTTTTTGCTTGCGTTTCAGCTTCCTTCTTCACGTCAGTCGCTACAGCCTTAGCAGGAGTAGATCCGTTAATTTTTAAAGACTCTGATTGAACTTGAGTTGAGCTTTCTGGTAAATCTTTAACAGTGCTTACTGCTTTATCATCGATAACAAACTGAGAGGTAGAAGTGGTAAGAAGTCTGAGTCTATTTGAGCCTCCTCCTGTTGAAGCACTACCACCACTCTCATCCACTTTAGGAATGGCAGGTACACTCATTTCAAGTTCATAATAATAGCATTTCAAGTTTTTCTCTACTTTTCCATTTATAAAGTCCTCTGAAGATATACATCCCAAGTTATGCTGTTGCATAATAAAAGCAGCATCCTCAACGGCTAACATCTTAACAATGATAGTATTACTAAAGAAATACTTCATTAAAACTTTAAAACACTTATCTTCTGAATATGTCCCAGTTTTCTTTTTATTACACTCATTAAAGATGTCTCCTGTTGCAGCCCGCTTAACCTCATTATCTAATCCAGCATTGTTACAAGCCTCATTCAAAGCTACAACACATTTATCAGCGATATCTGTTCCCCAACACTCCTTAGACTTCTTTATATCAGTAGCGGAGGTATCAGCACACTTATCACTAGCCAATTGAACCTCCTTACCAAAATTGACTTTGGAGTTAACAAAGTCAGCCTCCTTTCCTAAAAATTCGTCTTCAAGCCAACTGAAAGCGAACCAGGGCATCGTATCTTTAATGCAACCTACATTGACCTCATAACCCTTAGATGGCTTTACAATGAATTCTTGATCAAAAAGTTTGCATTTAGGAAGGCTACTTGAACAGCCATTACCTTTGCATACGAAATTATCGTTTTTAAGTTGGTAAAGAATTGATGATTTACAAGCTTTTTGTTTTTTGACTTCCTCGTAAAACTTTATGATATCATTGCCATTTTCACATAGGCCAAGTGTAATTACATCAGCAAGATCAAGTGAGGCAATGAAGGGCTCACGGTTCGCTGCTGCCGATGCTACTTGTGCTTTGCCTGATATGTTTACACTCACAGAGGCAGTAGCTGAAGCTTTTGTGGTAGAGGCTGTAGTAGAGGATAATACTCTAGATTTAGTAGAAGGTGCAGGGCTATTGGTGAAACTTACATCTAGTCTCATATTGCCTTTTAACAAGGCATCTTGCTTGAATAAAGCTTGGAAACTTGTGTAAACTTTTAAGCTGTCTGCTGGGACATTTGAAAGAGGGACTTCTTTGACGAGTTTGGCTTCATCTTTAAACTCTTCAATACCCTCTTCGCTAAAGTATTTATTCATGCAAGGGCAGAGTTTTCTAACTTCTGGGTCGAGTTTGTCAAGAAGCTTCCATGTTTCATCGTTTATACCTGCGGTTTCTTCAAGGAGATCCCTTTCCTCTCTAGAAAGGGAATTAATTTCAGCCTGTAAATCTGCGGGTATTGCGCCTGTTGAATGCATTGATATGTTTGAATTGTTAATAGCTGCTGTCGCTGCTGTCGTTGCTGCTTTCGCTGCTGCCGTCGTTGCTGCTGCTGTCGTTGCTGCTGCTGCCGTCGCTGCTGCTGCTGTCGTTGCTGCTGCTGTCGTTGCTGCTGCTGCTTTCGCTGCTGCCGTCGTTGCTGCTGCCGTCGTTGCTGCTGCTGCTTTCGCTGCTGCCGTCGTTGCTGCTGCCGTCGTTGCTGCTGCTGCTGCTTTCGCTGCTGCCGTCGTTGCTGCTGCTGTCGTTGCTGCTGCTGTCGTTGCTGCTGTCGTTGCTGCTGCTGTCGTTGCTGCTGCCGTTGTTGCTGCTGCCGTTGCTGCTGCCGTTGCTGCTGTCGTTGCTGCTTTCGCTGCTGCCGTCGTTGCTGCTGATCCTGCCGTCGTTGCTGCTGATCCTGCCGTCGTTGCTGATCCTGCCGTCGTTGCTGATCCTGCCGTCGTCGCTGATCCTGCCGTCGTCGCTGATCCTGCCGTCGTCGCTGATCCTGCCGTCGTCGCTGATCCTGTAATTGAGCTCATGTTTCTGATTGTGTCTGCAGGTTGTTTTACTAAAGTTGGTGCTATATTTAAACCAGTAGCAGTTGCCACAGCTGAAGAACCAGTTGCTCCTTCATTTGCCTCACCAGAAGAAGAAGCTGACCCTCTGGTCGATGCTGAAAGACTCAAATGTAAATATCTTAGACTTCCTCCACTCGCTTTTTCTGCTGTAGCAGTAACGTGGATAGGACATAATTTAACCAACTTCTTAAGCTTTGCTACATCAATCTTTTCTCCCTCAGTTGAATTTCCTTTACAAGAACATTCTTTCTTGTTGAATTTTTCTTTCGAACACACTTTGTCTTTAGTAGTAGCTGTTGTACTGGCAGCCTTAGCAGTTGTTGAACTAGCAGCCTTAGCAGTTGTTGTACTAGCAGCCTTAGCAGTTGTTGTACTAGTAGCCTTTACACTAGCAGTTGTTGTACTAGCAGCCTTAGCAGTTGTTGTACTAGCAGCCTTAGCAGCTGCTGGACTAGCAGTTGTTGTACTAGCAGCTGCTGAACTAGCAGTTATTGTACTAGCAGCTGCTTGACTAGCAGTTGCTGTACTAGCAGCTGCTGGACTAGCAGTTATTGTTTTAGCAGCTAAAGTAGTTAATTGTCTTCTTCGTCTATTTCCTCCCTTTTTTCCTTCGACAGTACTTTTTCCTTTCGAACCTTTCTTTTTAACTTTCAATTCAGGCTTCTTTACTTTTTCTCCTTTTGGAATTATATCTTCATCACAGGAACCAATGCTAGAAATGAGCTGAGCTGCTAATGCCTTGGAAGCATCTGCCACTAATTTGTACAAACGATTATAGTTAATTAAACCTTGCGTGTAAGTGGTAAAGGAATCAATCATTTGTTTCTTGAACTTAGTGCCTATCTTGAAACCAGTCAAAAATTCCTTGTGAATTGGATGGTAGATTCCTACTACATTTTTAGATTTATCTTTGGTGATTTTCTTAGCAAAGAATTTCCATCTGCTATTTGCAAAGTTGTAGCCGACTTTCATAAACTTAAGCTTGTTTTTGTTGTTTAGTCCTTCGATTTTCCCTAATCTTTCGTAAATTTTTTCAAGTTCCTTTTCTTTCTTTTCAATAATTGTATTTTTAGAAATAAGGGACTTTTTAGAAGAAGATTTTGAGGAAGTTTTTGAAGTGACAGCAGAAGATTTGGAAACACTGACACTTTGTAACAATCTTTTTCCACCTTTTCCTTTTTCCTTGACTTTCTTTGTTATAGCTTGAACTGCCCCAAAAGCGTTTCCTTTTCCTTTGGATTTTTTCTCAGAAAATGCACACATTTTTTTCACAAATTCTGATTTTTTCTTTCCAATTTGTTTAAGACACTCATAATCAAAGCAAAGCTCTTTGTCTTTATTTTTGTCATAGCACTCTTTACATAACTTTTGGTCCTCATCTTTCATTTTTGCCATGATAAATAAAAACTCCCATGCGCAGTCGTCTTTTTTGATTTTTCTCCAATCTTCGATAAGGAAGAAACACTCTCCTTCAACACTTCCCTTTGACTCGTCATCAATAATGCATCCATTTCCTTTGTAAAGCCATGCTGGTACAGTCCAATTTGCTGAAGAACTGGCAGTGGTTGAGCTTGTAGTAGATGTGTCTGGTGTCAATGTAGTAGAACCACCTGCATTAGTTCCTGGAGAGTTGTTGGTAGGAGTTGGTTTATTTCCTCCAGTCGAATGAATACTAAGGAAATTTAGCATTAGCATCGAAATAAACAGTAATACTTTCAATTGTCTTCTTAACATGTTTTTTATTAGTAATTATTCTTATAATAATTCTTATAGACTTTATAGCTTCTTTAAATTAATTATAGTAATATCAAGTGTGTAAAATAATAAACTGTATAATTATAATTAATAATAAATACATAATAATTATTAATAATTAATATTAGCAAATGGGGATTGGGGATTGGGGATTGGGGATTGGGGATTGGGCCCAATCCC
>JAAGZO010000028.1 GCA_024206195.1 bacterium
ACATATGCGCACTCCATCATTTAACCACTTTACAAATAACATACATATGAATTCGAAGATAAATTTAGGATAAT
The DNA here is from genome assembly GCA_024206195.1 of bacterium. The sequence continues at coordinate 75 of JAAGZO010000028.1, forward strand.
CAGAAGAAAATACGAGGGATAACAAATTACCAAATATGGTTTTCATAAAGCTTTTGTTGCGAGGACGATAGAAAGAATCGACATTCATCACCAATTTCAAAGTTCCAATGGGAAAACGATACCGACGATGCTCCATATGGACACCAAATAAAAAGGATTGCTCTCAGAATATAAAATCGCCGCCTCACCTCCGAACCTGGTAGGTTATAGTCTACAATGTTTACAGTGCTCGCAATGTTCATTTTTACAACATACCACACACATTACACATCATATCTATATAATTACATGTATGTGCATATTGCATGTATTCTACATGTTATGTTTCTGTTCCGTTTGAAACTGTATGACCCTTTCTTACCCGGTGTCAACACGCTGGGCTCTCCCTTGCGTTAATCCTCCCCTATTAAGGCGAGTTGATTCGCTTGAGGTTTGAAGCTGGTATCGGAGAACGTCCGGGCTCAGTTAAAGGACGCCATACAACTGAAGATAACATGCAATAACCAAGCTTCATTACCTTTTAGAAATGCAACCACCATATATTATATATCCCCAG
>JAAGZO010000029.1 GCA_024206195.1 bacterium
AAAAGGGATAAAAATATGAAAATACTGACAAGGGTTGAAGAGTTTATTTTACTCTCGGTAATGCATCTAAAAGAAGATGCTTACAGCCTTCCTATTCAGAAGAAGATCTCTGAGATCTCTGGTGAGCACTGGTCCCTTGGGACAATATACGCTCCTCTCGACAGGCTCGAGAAAAAGAAGTATCTAGAATCGTATCTGTCTGAGACCACCCCTGAAAGAGGAGGAAGGCAGAAAAGGATCTACAGGGTTACTAATGACGGTCTGAAAGTCCTGAAGAAAACCCAGGAGGCCCATAACCAGATGTGGGAAAACATCGGAGAACCTGAATTGAAAGTTAAGAGATCATGAGAAGTAGCAGTAACAACTATCCTCCTAAACTTGCTGAACGGATTCTTTCAAGACTATACAATACCAGGACCGAGGCAACGGTCATTGGTGATTTTGAAGAACAATATTCTGAAATACTAAACGAGAAAGGAAAGCGAAAAGCAGTATACTGGTATTGGGGGCAGGTTTTCAATGTGATAAAGGGTAAAACGTACAACAAAATATTATGGAGCTCTGCAATGATAAGAAACTATATGAAGATCGCGATGAGAAATATCTTAAAACAAAAAATCTACTCTTTTATCAATATATCCGGTCTTGCTATAGGACTGGCAAGCTGTGTGCTTGTCATGCTGTA
>JAAGZO010000401.1 GCA_024206195.1 bacterium
GTACCATCTAGATAAGCTGGCAAGACATGGAGTTTCTTCTGCTCATCCCAATTACAAGCTCTAGCAGCCAAGGTGAAATTATCTAACCAATCCTGCCATGTCTCACTAATATCATCTCCTGTGAAGACTTTCAAAAGCGAATTCGGAGCTACGGTCAGCAACAATCCTAGGAGGTTGTTCTGACGTTCTGCTCCAAGAGTATGAACCTGATTCTCAATGTTTTGTACGTGTGTGTCATTATCATTCCCTATACGGATATGGTCATTCCTAAGTGCAACAATCTCATTCTGAAGACCCTGAATAATGTTCGGCTAATTTTGTTGGTCCATCGGAACTTCTTCTGGAGCGTCTTCTAAGAAGAAACCTTCATTGTCAGCACCTATAGGATTCTCTTCTAATTCTTCCTCAGGTACTAACCTATTTCTGGTTCTGCAACTTCTTATTCTGGCTCATTGACTATGATGTTATCCTCGGGTTCCTGTTCGAGAATTTCATCGGGAGCATCAACTACCAGTAACGGATTTCCTCTTAACCAATCCCTATTGTTAGCGCATTCATCTCTTCATGCAGCTTGTATTGCTCTAACTCTGTTTGCTTGTTCTCTGTCAGCCGGAAACATTCACAAAAGTTTCTACATTGTCTTTACAGTGTGCACTATGGTCACTTACTCTCATCTGGGGCTTACAATTATCAATTTACAATAATTAAACAACAATCCTATTCCCTTCTTAAACAATTTTGGTTTGGATACGAAAAACTCCAATTCTAGGTTGCCATCTGTCTCCCTCACCACAATCCTATTACTTAAGCAATTATTGGTTCA
>JAAGZO010000402.1 GCA_024206195.1 bacterium
AAAATGAAGAAAGGAGGTCGTGATATGTTAGTGTCGATAGGTGGGTACGGTAATCTGAAGATATGGGAGCCTAATACGAGTGGACAGTGGGTTGATCGAAATGACTTAGGGAAGCAGTATCGATGTACGATCAAGACTACCGAGGGTACAGATAGCATGGTTGCTATCAAGCAATGGTTTGCAGATACGTATGGTGACAAAGGTAGAAGAATTGTATATTAGATATGGATGCGAGGTTATACGGAAAAGATACGACTCTTTCTAGTCCTTACTACCAATTTTCTATACCTTCTCCGTACTGGCGTTATTTCGATAAAACTATACTAAATCATTCCGACATAGAAGCTTATAACTTTATGGGACCACTGGAAAACTGGAAATAGGGAGGAGGTTAAATGGCAGTAAAGAGAAAGATACTTTGTGAGAAGAATGCAAGTGGAAGTGACATGGGTGATTGGAATAAAACTGTGGAGTACACGTTTTTATGCTGTGGTAATGTTGAAGGGAACAATAATAAATTCCTTTGCTTCGAGATTCAGGTCAACTCTATAACTGGCCATCATCGGATCTTTTCCAATCGTGGTAGGATTAATTCAACCAGCATGTTTGATATCAGAGAGTTTCTAAGTATAGATGGAGAAGATGAGCCTCTGACGTATGAAACTGCGAAGAA
>JAAGZO010000403.1 GCA_024206195.1 bacterium
ACAAAAAAAGCTGTAAAGCTGGGTGAGTTGATTACCTTCTGGCGCCGCTTGTGCTTCTTTGCACAGAGACGCTTTCAGCAAGACACTATTTTTTGTAGGGGATTCTTTTTAGGGTCCCATCCATGAATCTGAGTGGCGCGGTGAGCGCCACAAAATTAGCGTGCGGGTAAAATGAGTCGATTAGCAAAGAAATTCGAGCGGAGCTCTGAAAAAACTAGGCAACTAGGACCCCCCACTCCCAAGCACATATGACTACGGTAGGATACAGGCGTTCACGGATGTCAACTTCTTATGTTGTCCACAGGGTGAAAGGTGTCATCACAGTCTATGAGAATGATGCTCCAAATGGGTACTACTAAGTATAGCCCCACCATTGATGTTGAAGTGTTACATTGAATCGCCTCGCCTTGCCTTGACTCACCCCGGCTCGCCTCACCTCGCAATGTTTCTTGAAGGAAGATAGATGACCACATAAGAAGTTTGACATCCTTGCTTGTCTGCAACAAGACTACGGTAGTGTTAAGCAGGTGAAGTGGTGAGCAGATGAAGTGGTGTAAGGTTGAAAGGGGTGCAGGGGTGAAGGGGAGGGGCAAAACGCAAAGAACACTGCACACTGCAAATTCGGAAGCAGATCAGAACTACATACGATTCCGAGAGTAGCCTTAGCAGGATAGCATGCTGGACATGTCATACAATATTTTAGAGTTCATTTTCTGAATGAAATTATAATTGGGTTGTTTCTCAAAGGAAGAAAGTTTATTTTTCTTAGACATTAGTCATATTTTCAATAAAATTTATACCAGCAGTCGACACCCTCATAATCTTCAGAGTTCATATACTATAATTTCTTCATAATCTTCAGAGTTCATTTTCTGAATGAAATTATAATTGGGTTGTTTCTCGAAGGAAGAAAGTTTATTTTCTTAGACATTAGTCATATTGTCAATAAACTTATACCA
>JAAGZO010000030.1 GCA_024206195.1 bacterium
ACTACGATATCTGTTGAAGTCCAAGAGTTGGTAAACGCGGGAGTATTGGTTGAGGGAGAAAAGGTTAAGGATAAAAAGACCGGTCGAATCGCTCAAAGCTATCAACTTGATGATGAATTCATTTTCATGTATACCCACGATTTTGAAGGGGGCAGGGAGGCTCTTGAAAATCTGGCATCACTTGATGGAATGAATGCTTACAGAATCCCAGCTGATAAAAAAGAAGAAGTTTATCGGGCTATTGCAAAGCATCTTTACGGCGAAAGCGACATGATAGGGAATCCAATCGATACCGATATGTACGTTGTAGGAGCATTAGCTCGCTCCGGAGAGTACGGGCAAGCAATTGCCTTGGCCAAGAAAGCTAGAGAGCAAGAGGATAGAAGCCAGAGATTAGATGCCATTGTAAAAATTATGCTTGGAAAAGGTAACTATGAGGCTGCAAGAAGGACATTGCGAGAAGGCGTAGAAAACAATAAAGAGATTTCGCTTGCTGCGGGAAATGTCATTATCGCTCATGTTAAAGAAGGACTTTATGAAGAAGCAGAGAAAATATTAGAATTAATGAGGGATGATCATTGGAAAGAGTCAGCAACGCGAATAATTAGAAATTATCGACTAGCGTCAAGAGTGCGCACTAAAGCTGCAACCAATGATTCTTCTCAGGTTAAAGTAAGTATATCTAGAGCAAGGCTAAATAGTGTATCTGACATCGAAAGTTCAGGTCGCCAGATAGCAGACATCGCAAGAAGTACAATAGTTCAGCTATATCAATCCGGAGAGATTGGTTTGGCGAAAAGAGTTTTTAGTTTAATTAGCTATCACATGTGGAGAAATGATTTGTCCGGAGTTGACGTTATTGACGCTGAGATTGATGAAGATTATGACGGTGTGTGGAAATATGATTGGTCTCTGGGTGATATCATTGAGGATGATATTATCGAAGAGTATGTTGATGGTCTAATGCAAGATGCGCATGCCGTAATACCTGGTGAGATACTTAAGCTTGATGACGTTGGAGATGAAGAACCGATCTCAGTAGACAAATTAGTAAAGATTCTTTTTAGTGAAGATTTTCCTGAAGGTCTACAAACAACTGGTTTACCAAATATCGGCTATGAAAGGCTTAATGACATTGTGTACAATGAATACAGGAAGATAAAACGAGATGATTTCAGTGGTGAACAGGAAGATGTATGGCGTGAACAAGCCAGGGATTTGCAAGGGTCTAATACTGATGCTATATGGGAAACTCATTCCGCAGGTGCAGGAGATTACCATCAAGTGATAGAAGATACTACCGGTGCATTGGTTGCGAAAGGTCTCTCAAGTTGGAGTTTTTGGGAGGATGTATCTCCCGATGACAAACGTCCATCTCGCGGAAGGCTATATACTCGTGGTGCTACTAATTTAATCATAGTTGTAGCTCCAGGACAAGAAGCAAATGATGCCATAGATGTAGAAATACAAAAAATAAAGAGAGATGATTTTAGCGAACAAGAAGATACATGGCGCGAACAAGCTAGGGTTTTGCAGACAACTGGTACTATGGCGGATCATCAATTTATTGGTGAAACTAGTGGCTCACTATTCCTTAGTAACGAAGAAGCCAGAAAAGCGGCTGCTGATCTTGATGGTGAGTGGTATGATTATTATGAAACGGTACAGATAATAGAAGATACTACCGGTGCATTGGTTGCGGAAGGTGTTTCAAGTTGGAGTTTTTGGGAGATAGATCTCGGTGGTCTTAACCATGGTGATGCTACTAATTTGATTATAGTTGTAGCTCCGGATAGCGATCCCACCTCCAAAGGCTCACCCGCAGGATATCTTAAAACTATAAGTATCCCAAAGAACTGGAGAATGCTCAAGGCCCTTATGGGTAAGCGTGGGCTTACTGTAGGTGAAATGGAAGAGATGTTTGCTGCTTCTGGCCGCAAGCATTGGGTGATTGACCGTAAGACAGGGGAGAGGAAGGAAGTTCCTTATGGTCGGACTACGATATCTGTTGAAGTCCAAGAGTTGGTAAACGCGGGAGTATTGGTTGAGGGAGAAAAGGTTAAGGATAAAAAGACCGGTCGAATCGCTCAAAGCTATCAACTTGATGATGAAT
>JAAGZO010000404.1 GCA_024206195.1 bacterium
GCTACTTTTGCTGGACAAGTAATCTCCATTTGGGAATGTCATAACATCACTCCCGATGTTGTCCATTGGTCTGGTCGAGTGCGAAATACTTGTTACGAATATGTTCCAGTCGAATATCAGAAACGACTTTGGTTCTTTAGCCCAGGTAGTCGAGATTTAGTTCCGTCCTCTCCCGTAGTGGATTGTGAACACTGAATTCTGCTAGTTTACATAGATTCTTTAGGTTCATGGCGAACCAGACAAGGTAGTGTTCATGTATCTGAAGTTCCCGTAGAGTTAATCTGGAAGAAACAATGGGAGATCTTTACATTTTCCGCTCCTGCTGTGTTTCACGAAAAATTAGCCAGATTAGTTTCTATGCTTATGCAGTTCCACGCCTTTTATTTACATCTACGTTCTCTTGAACATCAGACAGGTAGCTTAGTGAATTATACTGTAGCTATGTCGTTAAGTCCCGATGCTCTCCGCGCCGCGATTGAAGGCGCCGGTGAAGGACTAGGTGATTTATTAGAAAGCGCTGGAACCACTCTTGAACACGTCATTGGAGGAATCTTTCATGGTGCCGCTAATTTCGTTAATACGATCTTAAGTGGACCGCTTCAATTTATCATAAACATCTTAGTTGTTGCAGCCGTGATCCTTGCCGCCATATTCCTTGTTTATTTATTGATAAGATGGATTTTGCTTCGACGTCATCGTAAATGAACCGACGAATTCAAAACTCTAATTGATATGCCTACAGTAAGCCGATATTTAGATCCCTTAGACATTGAGGAACTTAGTTCTTGTGAGAAACCTGCTAAGATCCCGAATACGACTGATAAATCTATGAAATCATTCATTGAATCCAAGTTTGAGATTGAAATTGATCCTCCGGAATCACAACCAGAACCAGAGTATTTCTTGGAGAAGTGGCCGCCTGAATGTACTTTTGTTTCAGATAAACTCAGTAAGTCATTCTTACCTGAGTTTAGTCTGTTACCATGATACATCATAGAGACAAAGGAAACAACTATGCAAAAGCCGGTAACGCGAATAAATAATCAGGTTAAAAAGCCCATACGTCAAACACCGATCAAAGCTTTTAACCTTTAAAAATTTTGAAATTTCCGCTGCCATATGAGATGGCCTCGTTATATTGAAAAATTACTTTAAATTCGTTTTTAAAACTTATTAAGCTAAAGTGCCAATTTGATGCTGCTAAATCTCATCAATTTTGGTCTAGAGTAGGAATAAAATATAAAAATTATTCCTGCTAGAAACTTCAGATTGAAATTTTGCATGTATTCTGACACTTTCTGATCAGATGTGATGGAAGTAAAATTTCTCATAGGTTGTTGTACACAACCTAGGAATCTTAA
>JAAGZO010000405.1 GCA_024206195.1 bacterium
GCGGTTACAAGCAGCACAGGTCCGAATTCCGCCAGAGGGAGACTCTCAAATCAACACGGTACAATATGGGACAAACACTGTAAACTCAAAACACAACATACGGAAAATATAAGCACTTCAGGATCCTTCATTACATTTCCTCAGGGGGTTAAAGAAGCAGCGACCTCGATGCAGATCATAAATAAAATTTAAATTTTGAAGGATAAATGAAGGATCAAGAAGGCAACAGATGAAAACTCATATATGCTTAACAGGACGTTCTCAGTCTTAGGCAGGAGGTTTTCTTAGGAGGATTCTCTTTCTTCTTCCGATGGCTGATTTGAATTTGATCTTCTTACGGAATAGAAATGCCGTTTTGGAAACTTGTTGTTGTTGTTCGAGGCGGTGGAGCAGCATGACCGGAAAATTGATATCCCTCAGTCCAGAGTGGTAATCAGTAGATAGGATTGTCCGTATTCGTCCAGCGGAAAAGTTCCTTTCGTTGCAGGTTCGTTGTAGTTTAGAGTTCATTTCTATTGCCATAAGTAGAAACGGCAGAATTTTCAGCTCTA
>JAAGZO010000406.1 GCA_024206195.1 bacterium
AAAATACCGTCGAATAGCTGGGTTATTAATTGTAGCCGAGGAAAGCTCCATTTCCTTAGCTAGTAACCCCATAACCCGTTGGATACTTGGAGCGGTAGAAAGGTTTGGAGCATCTCTAGGGGCGGTTCTATTCAAAGTTTTTAACAACTGTACGAGATGAATCGTTGGTTGATTCTTAATAAGAATTTCCTGTCGATTATTTATTGACATCAAGTTAGGATCGACTGATTCGATTGCTTTAAGCACTTCCATTGCTGATTTTTGATAATTTTGAGGAAGAGTAGATTTGAAAAGTTCTTCATAAGTATTAGCAGAAACAGCAGCAGAAGCAAAACTTCTCATTGGAAATCTCAAAGCGCTGCTGCTCCTGCTGCTACTAGAGGGTAAAGTCGGTGTTGTTGGAAATGTGGACCGAGTTCTGGTTGTGCTTAGCTCTGGTCGAAAGGAATACGATGATGATGAGGATGGAGTAGAAGAAGTGGCAGCTTCCATTTCAGCTCGTTGAGGTGTAGATCTCGATCTCGGGGCAGAAAGAACCGGAGGAATAGGTGAGAGAGAAGCTTGATTATCGAGTCCAAATCGAACTCTTCTCGTTGGCCCACTTTGCTGAGTTATTTCTGCTCCTTCCATATCTACCATAGTTTTATAAGTTTCTAGCCGATGTAAAGCTTCGGATAAAATTTGTTGCTTCTCGTGCGGGGGTAAAGTCTCATCTTTTAAAATATTTTCAATTTCCTGATCAGTAGAGACTAATTGTTTAACTTCCG
>JAAGZO010000407.1 GCA_024206195.1 bacterium
AATGAACTACATAGTTTAACCAAAAGCTATTTACCAAGTATAAGGATTCTATACGAATCAAAGGTAGATACATTCCTGTATACAAAATATACATCTCATTTAGTACCGCTTGATAGTCTTCATAAAGGTAAAAAAGCAAATGAAATAAAAGAAGGCTCGATAGAAGAAATGCGATGGAAAATAATGAAGCGAATTAACGAACTAATTAGGGAGCAACAAAATGACTAACAAAATCAAATGCAAATACTGCAACTCAGAAGCTACAACTAAATACGGTACCTATCACGGAAATCCGCGATATTGGTGCAAGGTATGCAAACGTAAATTTACAGACAATGATGCCTTACCAAAGATGAAAACAAACAAGAGAATTATCGCTTCTGCTTTGAGTTGCTGGTATAGCGGTATGCCATTGGATGCAATTCAAAGATACTTAAAACAACAGTTTGATATCTACTTCTCCGAATCAGGAATTTATAACTGGGTAGTTCGCTTCTCAAAACAGGCTATTGAGCGAACAAAAGACTGTAAACCAAACGTTGGCGACACTTGGATTGCAGATGAAACGGCTATCAGGACGGGTGGTAAGGTTGTTTGGTTCTGGGACATCATAGACGAAAAAACTCGTTATCTACTTGCATCACACGTATCCAAAACAAGAACCTCTAAAGATGCTGAAAAGGTAATGAGAAAAGCAATGAAATGAGCAGGTAAAGTTCCAAAGCAGGTTGTTACTGACAAGCTGAGATCATATATTGACGGTATTGATATTGCTTTTGAAGGCAGAGCAAAACATATTCAAAGTAAACCATTCAAAAGCAGGGGACAGCACCCAAATAATTGAGCGTTTTCATGGAACTCTGAAAGATCGCACAAATGTAGTTCGTGGATTCAGCAACATGCAGACAGCTAGAATCCTTACGGATGCATGGCTAGTTCATTATAACTTCTTCAAAGAACACGAATCACTTGGCAATGTACCCCCAGCCCAAGAAAAGCATATGCCTGAAACACCCATTGGTGATTGGGTAGATGTCATTGACGGAAAACAGCGAACTAGAGAGTTTGTGGCTACAGCTATACCAAAACGTAAACCGTATATTAGAAAAAAACGAAGGCGTAATAAGCCGAGAGAGGTGAAAGAGAAAGAATATACGAGTTCAAGAATTGTTGAGGTTAGGAAAAGGGGGGTAATGTAGATGACACAAAAGTATATTCAGGATAAAGAATGTGGTAGATGTGGATTTCTCGCATTACGGAATCTCCATACAAGAAATCTTGATGAAGTCGGAGAAGATATTCGCAATACTGGTGAGTTGCCACACAATCCCCACAGGAAAGGTTTTTACCTTTATGAAAGAAACCCCATATGCTTTGCAATGGAAATAAATATATTCGATGAACAAGACAAAGATAGATTCTTGAGGTACCTTAATGAAATAAAATCCTGTGATTCCTTTATTGAGTGGAAACAAGGTTTTACCCCTAAAGAACATTCAGAAATGCAAATAGCAAAGTTAGAGAAAGAATATCGGGAAGAATCACGCAAAAAAGACCAAGAGTTTCAGGAATTACTGCTTGATAAACAAAATAAGCGCCAATCAAAAAATTTACTGATTGCAGGTGCGCTTGCAATCACAGCATCTATTCTTGGAGCAATAGCAGGAGCTATTATCAGTGCCAATGCATAGTTCAGCTAGCGAATTTAAGAATTGGTGGGCGGTAGTGTTCATTTTATCCGTGTTAAGAAAGGCGGATAGTTTAGCCTAGAGGAAAACCCATGTTAAATCAATGTAACTATTGTTTGAATAGCCACATATGCCAGTATGATAGTTGCGTAAAGCTCCACTACCTTCTGAAACATGCTAAACAACCTCCTGTTGGATTTGAACACTACCGCCACAAGGAAATTATAGGGGGAAACAGAAAGCTAATCAACCACGATTGAACTCAACCGCTCCTTTAATTTGATGAGAGGTGTTTGATTTTCGTGTTGTAAAAATGGGCGTGAGTCGACTTTAAACGCTTGCGCACGTTATAATGAAATCGAAGCCATGGAGGCATTAAATGGGTGAAAGATTTTCGATTATCGTTGATGATATAAAGCTTGTTGGCGAACTGTTTTGTCCTTCGAAAATGGACAACACCAACCCTGTTCTCTGTATCTGCCATGGAATTCCGGCTGCCGTGTCAGATCCCAATGATAGAGGTTATCCTCTTCTTGCTGAAAAATTTGCAGAAGCAGGATTCATAACCTGTATTTTTAATTTCAGGGGGTGTGGAGAGAGTGAGGGGAACCTGGATTTGCTGGACTGGACCCGAGATTTGGATGCCATAATCACCTATCTGAGCGGGATTGAAAAAGTTGATAAGTCTCG
>JAAGZO010000408.1 GCA_024206195.1 bacterium
CTTATCAACCATTGAACTTATGGTACCCGCCAGTTTGCTAGAACGTTCTGTAGTCTTTATCCTAATTTGTACGTAACAGACTATAAGCTATTTTATCGAGATTTAATCAAATTTCCAACTATATTCAATAGTATTTTTATTTCTTTCAGAATCAAATTGGAATCAAATTATTAGTAGAATCAAATATTTAAATTAAAATAAAGAAGGAAAGGGAATAGCGATGTCCAGATCAAAAATCAAAATTAACTAACAATATTTCATAGTTCGCAATTATGATTTAGAAATGTAGAACGGACATCTAGAGCCACCAGATAGTGTCTCAGTGCTAGGAAAGTGTGTGATATTGAGTACCTCGCCGGTGCCTTGGAAATTGAGATAGAATCAGGACAGTTTAAGAATGGAGGCACCAACGAGATATGACTTACACACATTCAGGTACTGGAGACGTTACAACTAAGGAGTAAGAGAAATGAGTAGGTATTTAAAAACAAGCTCTAAATGCATTTTCCCAGCTAGTACCACAGCTTTCAGTGTTTGACTTATTATCTTGATTGAGAATTCACGTATAAGCTGCAATACTAGGTTGGACAATGTGATTACCCAGAAACAACAAGCTTAGAAACTGTGTGTTTTGTAGTTTGTACTGCGATTCAATTGCTTCCATATTTGTGTTCATTTATACTAGACTGTCAAGTTTAGCACGTCACACTGCTCTCTTTTTATAACTATAACTAAGCAATGGTGTAAGAAGAAAACTTCAAATCAAGACATCTGAATCACGATTCCAGCTCTGCAACACCGTCAGTTTTGCTTCAGTGGTCCCCGACTAAAGAACTTTGTCCTCATCCACTGCTGAACCAGTTATTTCTCCACTTCCTGAAAATTCAAGAGACAAAATCAGAGCATCTTTCATGTCATCTAAGAAACTGATTGAAAGACCTTCCTCAATCATATTCACTGTCTATGGACACTCAGCAGAGAACCCAGGGATGCCTTGATAGGCTCCCCAAAGATTATTCGAGGATTTCGGACACTGATCAATTGGAAACTGATATTAACGGAACCAGAACGGATGATCACAAGACCAACTAATAGAAAAATTTTTGTACCATGTAAATAATAACATGAATGTTTCTGTAATGCTTACATTTAGTAGCTATTTTCACGATTGACAGACTCTTTTCTTAACCCCAGGAGCTTGAGACTAGCGAGGGTGGTGTGACTATAGAATACCTATTGTCTTATGATATGTCTTGTGCGTAATGTCTGTCTTATTTAAGATCCTGCTGCATTATTATATCTTGATAATTAAGCTCTCTGTGCAGATGTACGTATTCCTTTGTGCAAATGCCCTGCTTTTAGCGACATCTCAAGTCTATGATTCCCTCGGTATTTAGTTGCATGTATATCCTGGTTACTAGGTTCGTGGTGTATGGTTCTTGCCTCTTTGATGTCTAGTCCTTAAGTCCTTGACAATTGGTCCTTAGTTCCTTGGTGTTTAATCCCTAGGTTCGCAATGCCTGGTCCTTGATGTTTAGTAATAGGCAAAAAGGCAGAGTCACGAAAGGCGACGTGATGCTGGTAGCGGATTCTGATTGGGTCGAATGCATGCATATGCGTTCGACAGGGTGGAGTCAAGAAGCGCGACCCAGTGACGAACGCTGATTGGTCATACTATGTACAAGTATCTACCCACGCATCGCCTGGCCTCTC
>JAAGZO010000409.1 GCA_024206195.1 bacterium
GTACCATAGGTATCCTGATGCTCCGTTCTCAGTTGTTACTTCAATCCATCCGATTTGTGCCATATCAGAACCTGATACTTCGTACTTATCTTTGATGATGATTGGAGAGTTCTCGAAGATGAAATCATCAGCCTCTAAAGAGTTCTCCATTCCTGCAGTTCCTTTCTTGAACTCAGAACCGTAGATAAATACAGTAAATTCTTTACCTGCACCTGCAACCGGAAGACCTGATGCCGGGTAAAAAGCCACTTTAAATGTGCTTGCAGCGTAATCTACATCTGTAACAATTCCTTTTACTGCTCCATTTCCTGCATTGTCAGAAACGTGAATTGTTTGTCCGACTCTAATTGCGATACCACTGTTAGCGCCAAAAGCACTTGCAGTAGATACACCTGCGTTAGGGTCATCAGTAACTGTAAATTCCGCTTCATTATCATTTAATGCTGCTGTGGTTGTACATTTTGTATATTTTGTGTGTAATCTTCCTTGTTCTGCCCATTTAATAAGGTCAGAGTTAGAAGGCATTTCAGCTCCTACCATTCTTAAGAATGATGAGATTGTTCTGTTACCATATCTTTCAAACTCTTTTTCATAAGTATCAGGAA
>JAAGZO010000410.1 GCA_024206195.1 bacterium
ACAACCTTTCTATGCCAATACTCAACAGCAGGAGCAGCAGCAGTTTCCCAACCAACCAAACCCAACCCCAGTGGCGATGCAACAACCTTTCCATGCTAACACTCAACAGCAGCAGGAGCCGCAGCAGTTTCCCAACCAACCAACCCCAACCCCAGTGGCGATGCAACAACCTTTCCATGTCAATACTCAAGAAGAGCCCCTCACTGACAACAATCAACAATGGCAAAACCAACCAACAGAGCAAGCGGAACCAACAGCAGGTAAGATGTGCATTTAGTGTATATTTTGGTTATGACATTAAAGTATTTCAGATTATAATGGATTTTTAAATTTTTTGAATCAAGATGATAGTCTAATGACACAAAATGGAAACATAGAAATGTGGGACCTGGACAATATTGATTCCTTATTAAGAGGTCAGTCTAGTTTGCTTTAAATTTCAATGCAGATTAGATCTTAATATTTTGTATTACAGACTTTGCAATGGATACACACTTAACTAATCCAATTATTGATTGGACAGAAGTCGAAGGAAGTGTTACACAGGAAGCCATATACCAGGAACAAGAAATGGCACTTGGTAGCTTAGGTATTTTTACCTAATGTTTAGTTGTTTACCTGAATTTTTAGGAGAAGAAGATGTTCCATCAACATCCACAGGGCGCCAAGATGGTGTTGGCCCTTCAACACCTAGTGGGAGGGTAGATCGTCCTGCTCGTGCACCAAGGACTGCTGTCATTTCAACATTGAAGCGACAATTAGCAGGTTGTCATGACTGTTCACAAATAACAACAAAGTAAGAGTGGTTGTTTTAGATAAAGCAAATGAAACTCAAAGAAAACGACAGAGGACCACTTCAAACCTCAGAGAACCCAGGATAATTTTGCAAAGATTGGACGTAAGAGTATCATATTTAGTTAGAAGTCAATGACAAGAATTTTTGAGATTTTAGGATACCGCTTTAGGACAATACATACATTCAACCCGAAGAACCCAACATAAGAAAATGTAGTGGACGACCATTGAAGTATCCCCTTTATTGTAAATTTTGTGATAGAATTTACAGTTTTCGTTCTCTGAACAAATGTCCTCATAAGAAGAAAAAAAATATTATCTTTTCTGAATAAATTTAGAGTAAATGAGATTGGCTTGAGTAAGAACAAGCTTCCATTGGCATGGACATGTGAGCGTCACTTATTAGCATGGTACTATATTGAACATTTTATGAAAATCTTAGTGCCAACTTTCACTGTAATCAAATACCAAATTATCTAACAAACTCATCATCATTTAGCGAACTAATTGTGATTGAACTATTGATCATTATGTAGGCAAACTATAATTATAATGACAAGTTTGTTGACACATGGACTGACAACTTACCAAAGTGTCTTCTCCTGAAACTGATAGATGCCCTGCTCAGCCAAATGAGCATGGAGGTTGTCCACTTGGTCTTGTCCAGAATAAACCTAGAAACAGTACTGATCATTTTTCGTTAGCCAAAAGCTGAACAATGGTTATTGAGACTTACATATAAGTGAACAATGTCAGGGTGAGGGGCCTGAGCAGGATCAGTAAAATCATTAACAGAATTATAAGAAATGGCTTGACTAGCAGGCCTCTTTGTTCTCAGATTGTTCAGTGGTATGCCATAGAAATAGAAACCTTAAGCACTCATTAGTCAAAAGCTGAACAATGGTTATTGGTTGGAGACCTTAAGCACCTTAATATGGGTGTGTTTTGTACAAAATTATAGTCTTACATTGGTTGTCAAGCCGTCCGCTTTATCACTCAGGCCCCTTATAGGAAAAGTGTTTCAGATCCAACTTCAAATTTGTTCTAAACAATATATGAAAATTGATATTATGTTGACCTACTGACAACAGAAGTAGGAAGAGTATATCTAGGGTGCTTACTTAGCTAGGCCCAGCTGTTGGATAAGGTCTGATGGGGTCGCCTCATTGAACCCCACCAGCCTGGTACATCCAAGCTAAATATCAAAATCAGCTCAGGCTAAAATAGCTAATGTGAAAGAGAATATTGCTACAGCACTGAGAAAGAAAGCATGCCGGCCACTAGGCGGTTAGAGTTTGCTTGCCTATAGTATTGAGAAAGCATGCCGGCCACTAGGCATTTAGAGTTTGCTTGCCTACAGCACTGAGAAAGAAAGCATGCCGGCCACTAGGCATTTAGAGTTTGCTTACCTTCGGTGCGGTTGCAGACAGTCCTCAGCTG
>JAAGZO010000411.1 GCA_024206195.1 bacterium
CTAGTTTTTTATTTAGATATAAAATAAAGACTACTATGAATTCATCTAAGCCAAAAGGGTAAATTTATTAACTTATTAACCTATAATATAAATATATTAAAATAAAAAATTGAATAAAAAGACTGTAATTAAATAATTAAGGTTTAGGCGATTTTAGGTCTAGCTGAGTATCTGTAGTCCTCTAATAAGCAAGAGTATGCGTTGTCATGGTTATGAGCAACTCTGAAATATCCAGCTTCTCCCCATCTACTTCCCCAACTGTTTTTAGCTTTCAAGAACCATGTTCCAGTCTTTTCATCCTTTCCGTAACCAACCAAGGTAATAGCATGATGGCATCTTTTATCGCATGTTGGGTTGTATATTCCTGATCTGTATCTGTAAAACGCTCTTTGAATGTTTACGCATTGAGCAAGTGGCCCTTTTTGGAGTACATCGTAGACTCCTTCTGCGGATCTTGCAGTCTCATATCCTTCAACTACAACTGGAGAAACTTTGTTCTTGTCATATCTGCAGGTTGTCTGTTTTGCCTCGTATTTATAATCAGCTTCTCTCATTGGGGGAGCGTCAATTAGGTATCTCAAAGCAGTTTTCATCCAACCTCCCTTGCATCCTCCATAAGGCTTTTGGGCATCATTGCAATCGACAAGTTGTTGAGTTGCGAGGACTTCTTTTGTAACTGGCTTGCAGCTATTACCTCCACTCTTAGCAATATAGTAGTTAGTCTCTACAGCTGCCATGGTTGAGAAGGTCCAGCAGGATCCACATCTTCCTTGACTTCTAACAGGGCTGTCGTGCTCAGTCCAGTCGATTGGGTCTTCATGTTGAGGAGGGTCTGAATTTTTGCTTTTTTCCTCATCGTTGTAATCATCAAGGTTATAACTCACCAAGTTTCTTCTCATTTGTTGGAGTTCAAACTCTTTCATCTCCCTAACACCAAGATCTACCTCAAGCTCTTCTACTGTTCTGTCAGAGAATTCATTGAGTCCAAACTTCCAAGTCTTGCCTTTCTTGTTCTCTTCAATCATTTCGTTGTAGTTTTCAAGGAATGTTTTATATCTTTTAAGTCCAAGCTCTGAGTTGTAGTCATAGTCTCTCTTGTAGAGTATATGCCAGACCTTGAAAAGTTCCTTAGTATTTCCCTTAGAAATAAAATTATCGAGAATATGGTCAGTTGTCTCTTGTTCTTGGCTAACGTTTAATTTTGCAGTCACAAAAGTAGCAGTTAAGGCAATCAGAATACAGAAAATGGCTTTCATTTGCTTATTATATAATCTAAATAATTACCTTTTTTAAGCAAAAAAATTATTAATTAATTAATATCATGAAGAGAATCAAAATAATATTTCATTTATACTTATGGGGATTGGGGATTGGGGATTGGGGATTGGGCCCAATCCCCAATCCCCA
>JAAGZO010000412.1 GCA_024206195.1 bacterium
TGTTATATGCCAAGTGCGCTCTAACCATTTGCGCCTTCTTAGCTTTTCTATCTTTCTTTCGGGTTCTGTCATGCTTCTAAGCGCTTTGTAATCACGCTTTACCAAAGTGTTTTCCCGTATTTCTGAGCATTTAGATAGGTTTTTCATGTTCGTCTCACCAATTCAGCAAACTTATATAGTTTATTCACCTGTTGAACTTTCTTTTTAATATCGTCAAGGAGTTCGGTGTTAAATTCTTCATCTGGTGAACTTTCTAATAATTCGCTTAGACTGCCACCTCTCCCGCAACCAAAACAATGATAAGTGTCCATGCCCGTGTTAGTGGTAAAGGATGGTGTTTTTTCTTTGTGAAACGGACATAAAAATGTTCGTGTAAGAAGCAAGTTGCTGTTTTTCACGGTTTCCTCACAATGTTAACGCCCATGTATTTTCCTACTATTCCGGGTGTTTCTCTTTCCAACGGTGTCAGGCTGTAGATAGGCAGATAGTTTTCATCCCATTTCTTGCCACCTTTTTCGTCTATCACTATTGCTTCTTTCATAATCTCGGCTACCTCGTCCTCTGTGACTGCAAATATAGTATAAGGCATGTCATTCTTAACACAGTCAGTGATATATTCTCTTATCTGTGGGAATATAGCCATATTATATATAATAACCTATTTTTGCCTATAAAGCAAGCTATTTAAAATAATTGGTTCGATCATCCCGAACGATAGTTCATAACGCAGTTTGTTTGCCGTATATGCTCTTATCCATGCAGGGTGAGTAATATTTATCGTCTCAGGATAGTTGTGGACTTCGATAACAGCTAGTTCCTGCCATACAATGTCATATATTATGATGTGAGTTATCCCGAGTTCACCGGTCATATCGAGGAAATCTGCTGTTTTTAACTCAGCAGAATAACAGAGTGCGGTTAATAGAATGATATATTTTAGCATAATCCCTTACAGGTCTTCGTTTCAAAGGTCGCTTTTGCCTCACTTACACCGAAATTCTTTCTTGTAGTAACGTGGTCAGGGTAGGCAACATCCTTAAAGTATCCGTAATTAACCGGACAAGCCATGCATATATCCTCTTCAGGCATCTCAGGTAGAGGTCTGTTCCACGTTCCATGGTTTGTCATTATCCTACCGTAGCGTGTGTCCTGTCTAAATGCTTTAATAGCTTTAGCATCTATGTCGAATACTTCTTTAGGCATACCTTTAAATACGTATTTTGATGGAATACCGTCTTGTGCGTCATTGAATACATCGTAAGTGTGCCAATACATTCCTTTCATTCTGACCCATTTGTAGACATCTATATAGACATTGTTTTGAGCATCATGGTAACAGAGGTTTAAAAGTTTGCCGGTATCGTCTGATTTGAGGTAGTGGTCTATTTTGTACTGGGCTTTTATTCTTGGATAGAACATTTCCAGGTCAGCATCTATAACACCGATGTCTATGTCCTGCTCAATGTTAAAATGCATAGGTTGCCGTGTGTAGTTTAGGAGGGTCCCGAA
>JAAGZO010000413.1 GCA_024206195.1 bacterium
TATGAGAGAAGGGCGATGGACAAGCTTTTTGACCCAGGTAATATTAAAACATGTGTGAATCCTAAATGCAAAGAAACTTTCATGTTTGAGCCAGGACAGGTGGATCACAATGCTAGAGATGAGAAAGGGCAGAAACTATCTCAAGCAAGTGCTGAACACTACGCCAAAAACAGATGCAGGTGCCCTAAGTGTGATACTGATTGCTGCATTACCTGCTCGAAATTCCCATACCATTTGGGTAAGTAATTGAATAACAAAAGGTAAAACTTGTGAAGAATACGCAAAGTTCGAGGTAGCTAAAAAGTGTAGATATTGCACAATGGTAATTAAAGGTCAAGGTCATGTTGATGATATATGCAAACAGAGTGAGTGTATCGCTTTATATAACACCTCCTGCAAAGGAAAACTTTCATGTGGTCATCAGTGTTACGGAACAAAATACGAAAAGACTCATATGCACTGTCTTGTTAGAGATTGCAAAAATTACGTTAATTACTTTGATTTAGATGAAGAAGCCTACTGTGCCATCTGTTATACTGAGGCGCTCTCTAATGCCCCTATTGTTCAGCTAAGTTGCAAACATATTTTCCACTTTAAATGCGTAGAGACAAAACTAAAAATTAGGTGGCTAAGCCCTAAAATTAACTTTAACCATGATAACTGCGAAAGTTGTAAACAATGGATGGACGCCTCTAACAATCCTGACTTACAGGAAATGATAAATAAGGATGCAGAGCTCTTTGAAACTATTAAAAAGAAAACAGTGGAGAGGATGAAATTCGAAAACATTGATAAAGACCCTCGTCTCAGCAATAAATCTGACCCTTATTATGGTAA
>JAAGZO010000414.1 GCA_024206195.1 bacterium
AACCCCGCACCAAAAAGTGTAGTAATGACGAAACTCATATCACCAAACCTCTCTGTGATAGAATCTAAAATCATACCTAGTAGTCTCAGTGGTGGTGTAATTAGGTCAATACCTCTCGACACTACCTTAAATACACTCCCTATGATCCTACCGAGAGCTTTCCATAGTGGTTCCAGCTTACGTAGGCTATCACCTGATGTGTTAAAGAAGTCAGTAAGTCCTTCACCAAAACCTGTTTTGAAAATTATATCTGCTGCTTCTGTGGTTGCAAACAGAAAACGGTTCATTGCAACACGGTTAGAGTCTAGGGCTTTCTCTAATGCACCGTTAGCTTGTGCTGCTTCTCTCATACGTTTAGCAAAGAAAGGTAACACTGTTTGTGTAGCTACTCTACCTTGCTCCATGAGTTTCATTAACTCGCCTACTGTCCCGTTGACTGATAAACCCGCATCTTTAGCTGCAAGTCCCATGATTTTCAGGCCGTTGGGCATTACTTCTCCAAGTTGACCTTTAAGTTCCTCAGCCATGACTTGACCTTTAGACATCATTTGTGTCAGAGCTGTCATTGCCCTACCACTTTCATCTGCACTAAGACCAAGTAGTGTACTCATCTCAGATATTCCGAGAAAAGCTTCTTTCGTTTGCTCTAATGACATAGTACCCCTTGCACTGATCATCTTAGCAAACTGTTTCGCAGATTCCTTGAGTCCTAAACCAAGTCTATATGACTCATCTCGAACAAATTTCATCTGCATACCTGCTTCTTCCGTATCCTTGGAAACAGCAAGCATTGTGTTCCTTACACTTTCAAAGTTTTGACCTGTTTGTGTAATAAACGTACCACTTCCTACAACAGCAAAAGCACTAACCATATTACCTGCAAGTTGCTTACTCGATGACACCATACGTTGCTGCAAGAAGAAAGATTGACGTTGTTTCTTGATCCTTTGGTCATAATCTCTGTTGGTGTCTCGTACACTCTTACGTATCTTCCGCGAAATCTGTAAGAAGTGGTCTTCACTCTTAGCACTCTGAAGTTGAGTTCTGTACATCTTCCGCATCTCATCAGAGATTGAAGCATGATAAAACATATCTTTCTTTAAAACACTATTGACACGTTTCCTTTGTGCTTCTTCTTTCTGTAGTGCTTTCTTACGTTCCTTTTCCTCTTTCCTCAATATATCAGCAAAAGCTGTCTGAGAAGCTTTACCACTACCTGATGGAGATGTTAACCCCTCGACACTACTTTTAAGACGTTCTCTGTTTTGTTTACGTTCAAGCTCCACTTGAGCTTTAGCGTCCTTACGTAAGTTTTCATTAAACTTTTCCCTTTGCCGTTCTGCAACTTCCCAAGCGGATTTACCGCCTTTAGGGAGGGATGGACCTTGTATATGTTGTCGTTTCCCTCCGCTACCCCCGCCTCCACTTCCTCGGATTACCTTTTCCTGTATACCTAAAGTAACGTTAGATGCGGAAGCTATCTTTTTCTGCATCCGCATCAATCTTTTTTCGAATTTGGTGACGTTTTTATAAGATCTGTGCCCCACCTCAAACTCTATACCAAACTCTTGAATATCTTCCGACATCTGTCCACCTATTTGTTTTTGTTAAAACGAAGGAGTATTGTGTGGAGAAGGTGGTTGACTTTTCCTTTCTTCTCGTTTTCTATCAGCCTCAGCGGCTTGTTCCCAATCCTGTAGCATAGCGATTTGATTCTCTAAATGAACAACATCCTCTATATCCCACTCATACATCAGTGTATGTAAATGTTCTTTACAATATTCACTCTTATAAAGTGTGTAGTAATAGAAGGTTGTTCTAGCTGTTTCATCAAATTCGTCTATGTGTTTCTCTACTGCTCGTTGGTATTGAGTTTTAATTCGTTCAGCAATTTCTTTATTTCTTCGTTCATTTTCGGACTCAGCTGATCCATTAGCGGCTGAATCTTTGAGCGAAGTATACCGCTTGATAGAGTAAAATTTACAATATTCTCCTTGAACAACCACCACCACACTTCTAGGAAATCAGCCATAAATTGGTCATCTTCAAAGTGAACATCTGTGATCTTGTTACCACCAAACTTTAGACTACCGAACATTTTACCTTGTAAGTCTGCAAAGTGTTCATCTTCAAAGTTATCATGCACCATGTTAGTGAGAGCTGTAAGTGTCATACCTAAACCTTCGTCCCACTCATTACGACTTGAGTAGGCGTCACCTGCAGCACCGATAGCTGTACCCATGATCTTACCAATCTTAAAGCACTCACATGAAATGTTGAAAGGTGATAACTTATTAGCTGTATAAGTGTTGCCTTGTTCTGTAGTGAAAGTGATTTCTTTACTAGAGTAACGAATCATAATTTATTTCCTCCGATAAAAATAAAGCTAGGAGAGATAAGTATTACCTCACCTTCATCCTAGCTTATATTCGTTTACAAATTAAATGGTGTGTATTGATCCAAAGCACCTAGAATAGATGCTGGCTCATTACTTGATAGATAAGACTCGGCTTGCCATACATAAGTCTTCTCACCGATAGCAGCACCAAACTCATTGGTCGGCATTTCTGTCAACACCGCATTTAGCGCTAGGAAGTTAGTACTCTTACCTGTACGATCCACTACAGTGAATGGAGCGATTGGGAGTGAAGTACCTACGACATCTTGAGCTGCGAAGATTTGTGCAATCTTATCATTGGTAGGTGATGTTTGCTGCAAGGTGAGGGTGATTGTACAACCCTTATCCCCCATCTTACTGTAAGCATATTCACCATTAGCTGAAGGTGTTACCGTAACACGTTCTGAATTAGGTTCAATAGTGAGGAATGTGTCACTACCGATACCTTTACTTAGGTCGATACCCACCCATGTAATATCTACAGAGGCGGCTTCGTAATACATTGTCATCTTAAACTACCTCTTAGTTTAGTGTTTCATCAGCATATGTAAGAATGCCGTTAACGTTAATGAAGTGAATAGCACCTGCAAGGTAACCAACAAACTCAACTTGGTCTAGGATACGAGCTGCTTGATCAGCAAACGGGGTATCTTCCGGTACAGAAGCTGGTACATAACCTGATAGAATACCTAGGTCAACACTGTCTTTAAGAACACCATCAACAACGTTAGTTACTTGCTGACGACCTGCAGAAGTGAATGGAATCTTACCACCCGGTTGGTTTAGTAGTAGAGTTGTCAGACGTGCTTCAATCTCAGCGTTCATCCAGTCTCGTGCAACCACTACATCCAACCACTCACCGTTACTCACTTTACCAACATGAGAGAACAGTGCTCCACGTTCGTAAGACAAGTAGGAAGCGTTACGGTCATCAATGTAACCAAGCTTGGCTGTTTGTAAATCTTTACCTGTAACAAGGTCTGCTGCGGCACCTACACCTGCAATCTGCATAAACTTGTATGTAGTTACACCCGGATCATAAATAGCGTTGTACGCTAGGAATGCTGTCTCTGGGAACACGGTGTCTGCGTTATGTGACCAGATAGGGTATGTACGAATGTAACTTAACTCTTTAAGCTTGCCGAAAGGTTCGTCTGCAGGGTCTACAAGAGGTGTGATAATCTCTGCATTCTGAGAGGATACCGCATAAATCTTAGGGGTATTAGAACCACCTGTTGCTTCAATCTCAGCAGCCATTTCAGCAATAAATGTGTCAGTGTGGTCATCACAAGTAAATGCGTACCAGTTTTGACTATCTTCTTCAAGAATAGCTGTTAGTAGGTCGGCTGCACTTTCTGTAGTTGTGAAAGACTGCGACAAGTTATCAACTGCTGTTACAGTGAGCACTTGAGTGGTGGTAGGGACAATGTCTAACACTGCTGCTGCACCTGTACCTGTAACGGTGACTGTGATATCTGACTGTGTGAGATCTGTATCAAGTGCTGTACAGATAGCTTCTGCATCGTCACCTGCGGTAGATGTATATTCAGCATTGACAACACCTTCAGTAGTTGTTACTGTTAGAAGGCAGGTTGTGATCTTACCGATGCGATCAGCATCTGGTGTAAGAGTTACTTTGTCAGCTTCACGACGACCTAAATAGATAGGTTGTGGAGCACCATTTGGTTGAGAAAATGCTAGACGTAGACCTGCGTATGCGGTACTATCAGATGGTACATCAGCACGAACTTCATCGAACGAGTTGTAAGCACGTACACGTTCTGGGAAATATGTATGAGTCGTAGTGAACAGAATATTAGAGAAGCTTGCAGTTGTTGCTGCAGTGGTTGCTAAGCTAATATTAGACACAACGCTATCGCGATATGGCATGTGGTTATTTTCCTTATACTTACGTAAATATAAATAGAGGTTCTAGAAGCCCCTTTACACATTGTGTTGCAAAGGACAATTGTAACACGAAACAAGGGCTTCTGTCAATTGAAAGTTGTCCTATGGATAAACAGGACCTACTGTGTTATCAAGAGGTAGTGGGTTCTCATCGTCAGGGTTCTTAGCTAAATTTCCTTCATAACCCACCTCTTCAAAGATTGCACCACCATAATCTATCAACCTATCGATAGTGGTGAAGGTTAACACCATCGTCCCTTGCTCTCTGAACTGTGTATCTAATAGTTGAGGATTTCTGTTGTTTGTGGTGATAAGGTCAATTCCGCTATTCATCTCTTGATGTACTAAATCCCTGTAAGAAGGAACTAACATCTTTTTAGAAATTTCTCTTAGTATTTTGGTCGCTTGATCACCTTCACACCCTAACATAATGGTATACCTGAGATGTGTGTCGTAATATGGGACACTTATCAGATTAGGTGGATCGTTAGGGTCTTCTACCTCCACAACCCCACTATCGAAAATAAACCCATCATTGTCATTATCTTGTAAGTAATTAATTTCTATGAAAGGGAGTGTCGGTTCAGGAAGGTTATTTAAAGGTGCAATAAATACAGCAGGTGTTGTTGTTTCTGTACCATCAGGAGCCACCATAACCCCTAACTGATCACCTACCATTTGAGTTAATATCCTCACCAATCCTTGTTGAACAACTTCAAAATCAAAAGGAACTCCTGCCATTAGATTTTCTCCTTACGAACTAAAATAACCTTATCATAATCTTGGTTCACTAGTTTGAAATTCATATTTGTCTTCCAAGGTTCTTTATCCCAAGCTAAATAAGCTGTAGCTGCAGGGTTTACTGTAGGGTCTTCTGTATAAATAACAGTAGCGGTTGCTTGATTGTTAGGAAGATCGTTATGAAGTATTAAACTTCGGTTTGTGTATAAGTAGAGGCTTTCACTGGACTTAACGCCTGACATGAGTGCATCAGAACTCTCACTACGGGTGTAAGGCTCTACAAACCCATCGATTGCTTCATATGAAAGTGTGATTGTCCCTTCCACCCATTTACCATCCACAAACTGACCACCTGTTTCTGTTTTATTCTCTTTATACACCTGTGGTGTTGCCATTAATTTTAACGTCTGAAACATACTATCTCTCCTTTATACTGTTGGTGTGGTGAGTACACCGTTAATTCTGTAAGATACGCTTGATCTGAAAGCACCAAAACCTACAAGTGGTGAATTGGGCTCAGGTGTCCCTATACGGCTCTTGTAAGACAGCGTGGTGGGCGCTAAAGGTCTAAGGTGAGCCTTACTACCAATAACCTCTTGAAACCTCTGTACGTACTCTCCACCTATCTTCTCAAGCACTTCTGATACACTTAAAGGTGGTGTTGTTTTGTGAATATCTGAAAGGTAAGTTTTGAATAGTTTCTTCAGTTCTTTATTATTTTTAACAGGGTGTGTGGCTAACATGATATCTCTGAAGTGGAAACCTTTCATACCTGTGTAACTGTTACCATACTCTAAGATAGAGGCTAAATATGGATAGGTGATTGGATTCTTACTTTCGTAAGGATACTTACTTCTATCGTGATAACCTTGACTTTTATCCCAACCAACGAACACTTTCTCCCCGCTTAAAGCTCTTAACCTCTTCTTTAGGTTAGGCATGTAATCTTTCTTCTTGTTTTTCACTAACTTTACTTTAAACATAACACTTCTCGGTTAAATTCCATTACCACAAGTATACCACAAAAACAAGACTAATTAAATCAATAAAGTTGTTGACGGATGGTGTTGAGATGTTTATAGTGTATCTAACAAAACAAAAGGAGAGTGATTATGAAAATTAGTAGAAATGTAAAAATCGGTATTGGTGTTGTTCTAGGTTGTATTGTACTCGCAGGAGGTAAGTTTCAAGTAGATAAATCACTAATACAAGACAAAGCTTACGCTATCGTAGATAACACTCCAGAATGTAACGCACTACTTGCTTCTAGTGTACTAGTGGGTGATAAGGTTCCTTTGATTATCGATAGTCTTATGAACAAGATTACAAGTCAACCTGAATGGGTGGCAGGAGCGTATTGGAGGAAGATAGTGGTTGAATCGGCTATGCGTACCGCTTATCATGATCGTTGTACTCTAGAGGGACGTATGTAATGAGTGACTTTTCAAAACATCCAACATATTTGGAAGGCTTGATCGAATGCGAGGCTTACCACAAAGAACACAAATCGCTTGCTGAGTTAGAAATATTTGTTGACATAGAAACTTCAATCGTTGATAATGACCATCGTTGGAACAATTGGAGTGATGGAATGAAAGATTATTTAGAGTTTGCTAAGGAGAATGGGTTGTGAGTAGATACACAATGGAGATTTACAGTTCAGAACATAAGGAGTGGCAAGAGATTGGTTTTGACTTTAAAACTAAGTCTCAACTTGAAAATTGGTTAGAAGGTGATGATTTCAGCGGAGAACTACGTGGCACTCATTATTATGAATGGAGAGCGGGTTATCGTTGGAAACCTTATGATAGTGAATATGTTCACCGTTTTGTGTGGAATATGGGTAAGAAGAAAGGTGAAGGGGTAATGGTATGAGTACATTTAAGAAGGTTGATGTCTTTGGAGAAGCTGTGATTGAATTAAACACTTATGGACAAGTTACCGTACAATTAAGTGAAGACATGCTTAACCAAATGCTACAGGAATTACAAAAGTCTAAGATTGCCGATATAAAAGTAAATACAAACGTGATATGTTAAATCGGTCAGAATTAAAAGACTTGCTAGATGTAACGCAGTGTTGTGGCAGTATTATGGGGAGTAGTGTTCACGAAACTTGCAATATCCCAAGCAACTTGGTACAAAGTAGGCAGTTTTGACTGTTGTAATTTTTAAGGTTTTCTGGTACAATGGTTTATAAGAGGTAATTATGTTGAGAGAAAAATTATGTGAGGCTTTGGTTAACTATAAGGAAAACAGTGGTTGCACCTATAGTGACCTCAGTCAGCTTACAGGGTTATCTAAAAGTCAATTAACAAACATATGTAAAAATAATGGTAAAGAGGTTAAATTGGAGACAATAGAAAATGCGTTATATAACTGTGGTGTTAGTTTAATTTTGGAGTTTAACGTATGAGAATTAAATTATCTGAAAAGAATATGGATCTAGTGATGGATGTGGTAAGGTCAAAAGGTATTAGTCTTGTTGAAGCGATCAATTACTTATTGGATCACCCAGAAGAGATAGTCAGCACGAGAGGTGTAAATGAAAACAAAGAGAGTCGTCAAATCCGAACCTGCGACAAGTAACAGCAAAATAACTAGTAATCGGTTCTTCTACAAAACACCACCTTCTAAACTTCCTAGGAATTTCAAACACTTACAGGAGGTTGATAAGGTTTTAGATAGCCTACTTACACCATCTCTTAGACGGTCTTACTATATATCCCTAGATAGTAGTAATTCTAATAAGAATAATAATAATAATAATAATGTGTTAAGTGAGTACAGTGAGTGTATAGATAAGTTAAAGGATTTATTATCTATTCATGTTAGGTGGGACCTACATTCAACATTCATAAGTGATGTTGTTAGCTATAAACATGTCAATGGTTATCTTTCTTTTACTGATTATCAGGATATAGAGGACTACGTATTGAGTACAGCTCATATGCTCTCTTCTATGCTTGAGTTATACTATAAGAACACCTTAAACAGGACAAGAGTCCATAAGAGCCCTATACGTTTAGCTTGTCTGTGGTTTGCTAGGCACCTACACAGAATGACTAGTAAGGGCGCACTTGGTGTTATGTATAGCC
>JAAGZO010000415.1 GCA_024206195.1 bacterium
AAGAGGCAAAGATGATTTTAATGAAATCGACTACTCCATCTCATTTTCGCATTCGTACTTTTTAACGTTAACAGCTATGGGTGGTTTTACAAGTGAGGATTTCAATCCTATGTTTGAAGAACCTTTTCCAACCCGTAGCGGTGCGGTATCAGCAAATATCAGATATGGAGAACATGACCTTAATATATTTTATGGGGATCAACGGGGTGGACTGGTTTGTACCGAAGGGGCTTGCCGAATAGTCCCATCGTTTAGAGGATTAAAAGTTACGTTACTATCGCGTTTTTGATTAATGTCTTAAGGAGAATAAATATTAAAACCAATAATAGACAAATTAATTTCTTAAAGGAGACAAACATGAAGAGAGTTATAGTCCTGACAATGCTGGTATTCTTTACGCTTTCCAGCCTTGTACTCGCAACGCAAAGAGTACCGATTTTCGAATACTTCGTAAATATTACGTGACCGACTTGTCCTAACGCCAGTGCGCGGCTTGATCAGTTGATCGATGATTATGAAGAAGATATTAATGTTATTCGTTACCATACCTGGTGGCCCGGTGGTCACGATCCTTTCTACAACTTTAACATAACAGAAAGTAGAGCGCGAATTTCTTATTACAATGTGACCGGGATTCCATGGGCTGCTTTAGATGGAACTGATGCAGGATGGTATACTGGTTGGGAGAACCGTTTCCTGAGTCGTCTCAATGTTCAAAGTCCGCTTGAAATTGGAATTTTTGGGACATTTAATTATGAAACTCGAGAGGTTGAACTTAATGTAGGTGTTACTGCAACTGACGTTATTGAGTTTGAAAACCTTAGATTTTTCTGCATTCTTGTTGAAAACGATCTTTCTTATGGCAGTCGTACATACAACCAGGTTATGAGAGACATGGTTCCTAATGGTGTTGGGTCTGGTTTCGTGATTTCAGAAGGTGAAACAGTAAATTTTGAACGTAGCTTCGTAGTTGATGAAGATATTTACGAAGATAATTGCTGGATTTTGTCATTTGTACAAAATAGTGGCTCAAAGGAAATCCTGCAGTCGACGAGAGTTGAATTGACAGGCATTCCGACTAGTGTTGATGAATTCCCGCAAGGGTATATTCCTTCAACGGTTTCATTACTACAGAACTATCCTAATCCGTTTAATGCCAGCACGAATATTACTTTTGACTTAAGAGAAAAAGCAGATGTGAACCTCTCGGTTTACAATGTTGCCGGTCAAAAGGTTGCTGACATCGCTAATGGAAAATTCGAAGCCGGTTCCCATACTGTCAATTGGGAT
>JAAGZO010000416.1 GCA_024206195.1 bacterium
TGGCCTACCTTTATTTCAGTTTATCTCCGACAGTAATTACACCGAGAAGTATTGTATAAACATCGACAAGCCTGAACTTGAATGTGATGGAAAATGTCACCTTGAGGAAGAACTACGAGAAGCTTCTCAAGACGGAGATTCTCGTGAGCAAAGCACACTTCCTGTTTTCAGAGTTGAAAATCATTTGGAACCTGAAACTAACGCGGCTTCATTTCCCAATTATGCGCTTGCTGATATCGCACCTACTGGACACATCAGTTCTTCATATTCTTCGATGAGCATGGAACTAACTCCACCACCTCCGGAGTTGATTTAATATTACCCAACATTTTATTTCCCACATTCTGCGCTCCTTTTCCTAAGAAAAAGGAGGCAATTGTTGTGGTGTATTATTAAATCATTAGAACCCCAAATTATTATCATTATGAAGAAGCTCATATATGTATTTGCAGCTATGTTAATTGCTGTTAGCGCTTGTAAAAAAGAAGAAACTGAACCCACTCCTACACCTACTCCTAC
This sequence comes from bacterium, assembly GCA_024206195.1. The sequence continues at coordinate 520 of JAAGZO010000416.1, forward strand.
CCCAACTAACGAAGCACCTGTAGTAACGATTAACAGCCCCGGTACGGCTATGGTATCGCCAGGCGACACTGTTTCTATCGACGTGCATATAATGGATGACAACGGTTTACTTGAAACGGCTGTCACCTTAACCAGAGCATCTGACAACGTTGTCGTTTGGCAAGATTCGAACACCACCAACGTAACCATGCATCATTTTATCGATGAATGGGAAGCTGTACTGCCCGGTGGTACAATGATGTCAGATTTTGAATTAAAAGTTATTTCCGAAGATGAAGATGGACTTATTACAGAAGAAGAGGTCGTTTTTCATGTCATGTAAAGTGACAACTTCTAATCAACTTTCGTGACCTTTTCAACTTTCATGGAGGGTGTCTTTAATTAGGCATCCTCTATTTTTTTACATAAGCCCATTAAAAACGGCTTTTTCGTGCTATTGAGGAACTTCAGGCACATGTATCACTCTTTGAAAGAATCATTTATCTTTGCCAGCAAAGGAATTAATTATAAAATTCACACACTATGAAATCTCACTTCTATCACCTGATGATCGGTGCTATTACATTGCTACTTATACCTTCTTGCAGTCCTACAAAGATGGTCTCTGTTCAATCTGGCGAGAAAGACATCACGGAAAGATATGAATGCTTAAAAGCTGACCCAGATGTTAGACAAGGTGAATATGGGTACTACTACAACAA
>JAAGZO010000417.1 GCA_024206195.1 bacterium
ATGTGCATAGATATAATCATATGCTAAAATGAATAATAAGATTGGAATAATTCTGAGTGAAGTTTCTTCTGAAAGTGTTCAACTATGACTACTATTTCTGTACAGGTCCAGAATGAGAAACACGTATTAGTGGAGGCATGCATCAAAGGATGAAGCAGAAACATGGTGTGCAGATTTGGATCGAAACTGCACTTGCCTGAAATTAACCAAAAAGATTGGCAGAATGACTGTCCTGCAGCCATTGTATTTCTACTGCCGTGCAATGGTTCATTGCGAAATGCAGCATGAAATGATTGACATGTTAGTGCAGTTGGCTAATTATAAGAAGTCTGCAGCAACAAACGATCCAACAACTCATTGCTGTGATGATCAAATTGAAGAAACTGATGGAAAGCAGGACAGTACACTACATGTGCAACTATTTGACAAATTGAGAAGCATTTCAAACAAGACAAAAGAGTTATACTCATATGCAAAAATCATTGTGCCCTCATTGGCAGGAGCAGCTAAAGATTCAATGGAAGATGCCATGAACAAGATCAAAAATGTTACTGTACAGTCAATTTCCATCCACCATATTGTCATTGCAGCTGTTTCATCAGTGTCAACAGCTGTAATAATTATTGGTGGTAAGGAAACAAGTTGAGAATTTTTTCAAATGTTCTAACCTAAATCTTTTAGGTGCATTGGTGTTATGCAGGTTTTGTGACTGCAAAATGCCCTGTCTGTCTTGCAGTTGTGTTGGAAAACGATGTTCAGAATGTGGTGGACCAGTGGTGAACATCAATAATACTTACAGAGGTCCTTCTGCTCCTCTGATCAACTACTGATAAATTGTCTAATTACTTTCTATTTACAACCTTTATGTTGCAATCTTGTATTTGTTTCAGCTCTATACTGAAAGCAGATTTACGTGTTCACTTGATGCATATTATAAACATGTCAAATCACTAATGCTAGTAAAAGCAAGTCATCTGAAGCTCTTTTATTTATTTATTGATAATCGTTCCCAATGCATGTCATTGCAATGCATCCAATGCATGTGGTTCCAATGCACCCAATGCACAATATGCCAATGTGAAAACTTAAGTCATCAGGTG
>JAAGZO010000418.1 GCA_024206195.1 bacterium
CTTCATCGCTGTTTCCAAGTCGCGAGCAACCTGCTGAGCAGCAGCAGAATCAAACGCTTTAATCCAGCTAAATTCCTCGAATGGCTTAATTTCCTTGAGGAGAGAAGCCATATCTTTGTAAAACAGGAATGTTTTATCGTATTCATATCGACGCATATTTTCAGACAACAACAGATTCCAAATGCCACGCGCTATCGCACCAAACTCAATGAGCTTAACTTCTTGTTCTGGCGTAGGGTTTAGCCTGTAGTTGTATCTGAGCGTCTTTTTCATATACTGTATAGACTACTGTATAAGGCCAAGTTGTCAAGATGGAATATGAAACTAAATCTCACTGCAAATATCTAATTTCGCTTCATTTAATTTTGGTGGTTAAGTACAGAAAACCTCTGCTAAACGGAAGGCAGGGTGAGTTTGTAAAGAAAACGGTTTTCGATGTTTCTCTATCATCTGACTTTAGGATCGAAGAGGTTGAGATAGACAAAGATCACATTCATATGCTGATTACAATCGGCACTCGATATTCTGTAGGCCA
>JAAGZO010000419.1 GCA_024206195.1 bacterium
AAACTATTCAGTATGATTCAGGCCCATATGCAAATAACGCCACAGGATCAAGCGCAAGTCTTGTTACATCAACTGCTGGCCCTTATGGATCTGGGGCTTTATTGAATGGTTCAACAGATTATTTCACATTAGATAATACTACAGTATTACCAGCCGGGGCGGCTGTAAGAACTTTTGAAATTGAATTTGAAACGGATGATATCACCTTAGGGTCTTATACTCTATTTAGTTACGGAACTCATATCTCAGCAAATAGATTCGCCATTCAACAGATTGATAATTCTATAAGGGTGTTTACTCTGGATAGTGCGGCGGAAACAACTGCTACTATTACCACAGGGAAAAGATATACTTTAGGAGTTACTTATAACGGAACTCAAATTAACGCCTGGTTAAATGGCGTTAAAATAATGAGTGATATTTCATTAGTGATGGGCACTTCATCAGGTACTACCGCTTACATAGGATCATTAGATGGTACTCAAGATTTCTTCAAGGGTAAGATAGGATTTGTACGGGCTTATGATAGAGTCTTAGCAGATGATGAAATGACCGCTCCTTATTTAAGAGCCAGGGGTGATACCGTAATAAGATCCAATGAAGCAAAGATGATTAGTACTTCTGATGTAGTTAGCCATATATCAGGATATGATCCTGCGTATGTTGTTGACGTTTTTTCTTTATCAGATTTACCTACTGCTTCGGCCGGAGTAATTACACTCGAAGCAAAAATGTATGTATTTCATAGTATAGTGGTTTTTTCTGATGGATTAGTTATTCCAGATGATTCAACAACTATTCTAAAAATGCCTGAGTATGGGTTTAATACTTATCTATTATACACAGGGACAGGAACATTTATCACAGGTGCTTCTAATGCTGGCTTAAGAATAATAGACGCATCAATCGGTATGACTGGGGCAGGAGCTAAATGTTTTGACGTTAATGGTACAGTAGGTTTGGATTTTTTAAGTATAATTTGTCTTGGAACAAATCAAACA
>JAAGZO010000420.1 GCA_024206195.1 bacterium
CCAACCTTACATAACACAGAAACATCTTTATCAAGAACGATAAAGTTAAAAGGAAAGCTTGGGTTAAGAAATTGCTATCTCAACCTAATGATGCGAAAAATCAAAACCAAGCTTAAGCATAACAACCTATTCTGGGTAAACGCAAAAGAAGAGCGTAGTAGTAAGAACCCAGAGCTCCGAAGAGGCAGAAGCACAAAGTCTGGAAACCTGTTCTTCCAGCAGGTGTTGATGCAGCGAAGTATCTGAACTAGTAGTATAAAACGTGGGAACAACTCATGATTCATCCGGATTAGGTTAGAGACAATGATATCCCCGTTAAGCTAGATAGGTAATAGAACATCAGAACCCAGTTTACTACCAGTGTCTGCTCTTGGAATGTGAGAAGCTGCAACTAAGTATAGAAATAAGCATAGATATATGATTACTTTGAAGACAGAGGTTGGCCGGATGTACTTAGCCTTTGCGAAACTAAACTACGCCAACCCATGTACTTAACTGGAGGATAACATATGCAAACAGCCTCTTCCAAAAAGGGAGGAGTTTGGTGTGCGGTTAATGCGCAGACTTTCAAACGAGTTAAGTTTGTGAAGGAGAATATCACGTACATGCAAACCTATCACAAAGGTTGTCCTATTCACATCCTTAACTGCTATGTCCCTCCCTACAAGACTAATGCTGAAAAGAAGATCGTTAACCACATTGTGTGGATTGTGAAAGGCATCTTCTAGAAGTTCTTCAACTCCAAGGTGATTATCATGGGCGACTTCAACTCTTACATCAGTTAGATCGCCTTTGAAATGGAGAAGTTCAAAATATTTTAGGTTCTCCCTAAAGCTTTACCATCTCATCAGTTAGGGCGTGCCATTGATAACTTCTTTACCAATATGGTAGTCAAGAGTTATGGGGTGGACGACTTCATTAGCAGTATTAGTGATCATGCACCCATTTGGGTTGAATTAGAAGTTACTATTGATGAGCATGATCTGGATGTAGGCAACCCTCCTAAATTTGTGAGTCAAGGCGATATTAGGAAAGCGTTGCAACAGGAAGAGATACATGAACTATTGCTTTAGCATGATTACATGAATGGAGGCCCTGTTATTAATCTAGTAAAAGACCAGCTTCCAGAGAGAATTGCTACCAGATAATGGTATGAGGCACCTCCCCGGTACTTCTTGTATAGAGGTAGAGGAGAAACTGATAGCTGGTATGTGAAAAAGAGAAGGGAATGGAAGTTACTGATGAGAGAAATTGATGAAGCGGATGAGAGCGGCAACTCAAAGTTATTCCATTAACTCATTAAAAGAGCCACCTAGTATAAGAAAAGCGGTGTTCCTCTTAGAGGCATTAAAGAAGGATCGGAGTAGATCACTGACTAGGATGAAGTGCAGAGTAAAGTGTGCAACTTCTTTAATTAGCTGTACCATGATACGCCTAGAGATGAACAAGCAGTGAATTACATTAGGGATGCTCCCAAATTCGAACTCTTCGAGCCTAATGACATTTACGATGCTATTGCTCAATGTAATTTTAGTAAGGGATTAGGACCTGATGGCTTTGATGGATAGCTATTGAAAGATCCGGAATTAGAAGATACTGTCGTATCCTTTCTAGTGAAGTGCTGCAATGAAGGCAAGTTCCCTTAATACATGAAAGAAGGAAGGTTAGTACTTTTGTCTAAAACAGCAGAGGAGATGGCAGAAGTCAGCAATACTAGGCCTATCATCGTCTTGCCACATCTTACTAAAATAGTAGAGAAAGCTATCCTGGCTAAGCTCGAATAGCTAGGCAGTAACTTGTTGTAGACAGGTACTTATCAAAAAGGATTCAAAAAGGGCTCAATGACTCACTTCAATATTGCAAAAGTCATGACCTCTATCCTCAATACAAGAAGAAAGAGGAATAGTAGAACTGGATATATGTTAGTTGACTTTAGAAAAGCCTATGATACGGTTAGAAGAGACTAGCTGTTCGAGATGTTGGTTAAGAGATGTGTCAACTAAGAAGAGATTAGTATCTTGAATTTGCTCTTAGATCTCTTTTATGAAAACAAAGTTCACTATGATATTGGGGACAAGGAAGGCCTGATCTATATCTATCGAGGTGTCAAGTAAGGTGGGGTAATTTCCCCCTTTCTGTTCAACATCTA
>JAAGZO010000421.1 GCA_024206195.1 bacterium
AAAGCTTCCAATTCCTTTGCATAGTAGCCGAGCGACAGTATGATCATAACAAATTTCCTCGCTTGGCTGCATCGGAAATGAAGCTCATCGCACCCGATCACTTCTTTGACGGCATTGCTGTTAGGACACAGAATCTGACGATGTCAATCGAGGTAACATCAGTTGGATTTCTGATATTTATCAGCCCGCTTTCGACCCTTTTCTTTTGTCTGACAACATAGTATCGAATAGAGCAAGGTAAAACCCACTTGAACAGTTGAGACGTGAGAAATTGCTGGTGCTGCTGTATACTCTGATGCGGATTTGAATAAGGAGAACATCCAATTATCCAAAAAATACCAATACTACCACTGCTGCATTCAATCTACCGTTCTAAAGAAAGATGCCTAGTAAACTCAAGCAGTCTTGAAGGCTACCCCTATCAGAAATTTTCTCACCAGCTGGATATTTGTACTAGAAGAATGAAATTCTACTTTAGTCCACCGCTTATACTATTAGTGCTGTTTATTATTGTTTCAATAGTAGCAAGACCACTATACCTTGTCATGAAATACCTTATGAGAAAACTCCGATCAAGATTTTCACCTTCAAATTTCCATCAAGAAAACCAAATGGAAGAAAAAACAAAAGTTGATAAAGAAACTACTATGAACAGAAACCAACCATTCATCAGATACATGAAGGAACAACCATGATTCAAGACCACAACTAGTTACTCTCAGCGCTTACTTGAAGATTTACCAGAAGACAAAGTTATTATCAACTTTAAACCGAAACTGGATGACACAATTTGAAGAATCTTCAGCAAAGTGAATAAACAGGACTACTAACTTCCGAACCGATATGCCTTGGTTTTTCAACTCAATCAGTCTTTCTAATCCATCTCGCGATCAAATTCTCTGTTTTACGGTCATCATCTTTCCTTTTCTCCATACTCTTGTCGACAGCCTAAACGTAAGTATATCCCAATGTAGCTAAAAAAATATGGTAGCGTCGTTAGAGTGATACGAAGTCTGGGGGAGCAGAGGGGG
>JAAGZO010000422.1 GCA_024206195.1 bacterium
CAATACGTTGTTACTATACAGTGACATTCGTGAAAACAGGTAAACAACTAGAATAGAATCCATCAATCTTACGTATTCTTATTATCTCGACATGACGAATACCGTTAACTGTATAAGTGTGGAACTTAGTAAAATTTCTTAGATACCTAATAACTATGGTTTAATATTAACCTATTGTTTACTATTCGTCATAAATTAATAACTAATTAGACTCTATTTTTCCATAACTCGAAGGACAAACGCGACAAGGCAGTTTGTTAGAAAAATCAGCTCAATCTATAAAAGGGGACTACGGTGCTCTTCCAGGTGAAAAGAAGCAATGGCATTATAAAAGAAAGCAACGGTATCATCAAATGAAACCAATTCGGCACGTGCACGGCAAAAATCAGATATGCGGCAGCACCTATCATGCTTTCACGTGGGTCAGCAGAAATGTAGCACTACCCTACGGCAGCAGCCGAAAAGCTACGGACGAAATAACACACTAAGGCGGGAAACTAATAAGACTTCACGAAACGATCAGATCAGGGGAACATGG
>JAAGZO010000423.1 GCA_024206195.1 bacterium
AATCCTAAAACTCCAGTTTTGGTTACTAATAAAGCTGAGTCCAATTTAGATCCAGTTGCTTTAAAGTCTATTTTAAAAAGAGATTGTTCACCAGACAGTACGGTACCGTTAAAAGTACCACGCTGTGCTAGGTGTGACAAAAATCAATAATGTTCTGATGCAGGAGTAACAACTCTAAGTGTACATTTCCAAATTGATGGCTCATTACAAGGAAATTTGCATAATACTCCTTGCGTTGCAACTGTCAACAAGAATCAATATTTTAACGAGAGCGTCGCTGGCATTGATGTGCCTGAATCACTTTATCTAAAATTTTTTGAGCTGAGCGGTCGGTCCATTTGTGTTCTCTCTCTTTATCAATCTGATGAACAAACAGCAACCCAGCGAAGAATGCCACAATGAACGAATAAGTACCGAAGGACAAGAAGAGTTGATGGAGAAGAAAGAAAAGAAAACTTCGGAGCAAATGGAGGTTCAAATAAACAGTTCCATAGAGTTGTCATCAAGGACAAACTCAGATCTGTTGAGAACTTCCATGGCTCCGGAACCAATAACTCAAGCGTCTCAGCTAGAACAAATCTTCCAGCTAGAGCCGAAT
>JAAGZO010000424.1 GCA_024206195.1 bacterium
GTAGACAAAAACAAATTATGTTTATCCGGGTATCTTTTAGTATTAGGTGGACCGAAACGTTTAGCCAAACAACCTAAAACAGCCAACTGTAGGTTTGGTGCGAGGTCACAGTCTGCAGAGGATACAAATTGAAAGATCAGTTTTAAATCAACTAGGGCCACATTACGTGTAGCAATGAAGACATCCTTGATGGAACAGGTTGTATCCTTCAGAAGGTTGAGTAAGCTGTCTATGACCTGAGAGCCTTGTTTCCATTTGCATCGGCGTGGGCGTCCATGAGTTCTATGAGATTTAGTAGACGGTAATGGTAATGAGAAGTACGGATGAGTTTTATACAACATAGGGTTGAGGTTATTAGAAATATTACCATAACCTTTTATCCTGTCATTAAGGCCAAAAGGAAAAGCTGTTACTAAAGAACGAATCCAAAGATCTTCCTGAATTTCTCTGGTGGATTGAGTGGTTAAAATACTTAATTTTTCAATAATCAAAATTTTGGCATCATTATGCATATGGCCATCAGAGTTGAAATGTAAAACCAAGAAAGAGTGGTATTTTTGCATTTTAATATTATATAAATGTTCAGAAAAACGTTTTTTAACTGCCCTTTTGGTCTCACCAACATAACCCATGCCACATTTAGTACAATGAATAAGATAAATAACATTAGTAGAATCACAAGTTAAAGTTTCATTATTATCTACAGTTGCAAAGAATTTTGACATTGCATAAGACTGAATTGTATTATTAGGCAAAATTTTGGGACAAATAGCACATCTAGGTTTATTGCAAGGCAATGTAGGATGAGCAGAAGGTTGGCCTAACGTAAAATGGGCAAAAGGTGAGGAGGGAGAGGGGTTATAGACAAGGACTGAATGCCTATTTCCAGTAGCCATTCGTCCTGGAACAGCCTGGTCACTCACTGCACCAGGAAGGGAACGAGTAGCCAGATGACCCAGACTGCCCCAATCCACCACAGTCCGGGTTGGGTCCCTGGAGATTGTAGAACCCCTTTGCCAGGTACAGGGGCCTTGTTGATTATTTTCCGCCATGTTTGAAGGATGAATTAGAACCAACGAGAACTAGCCAGGAGAATAGACAAGGTATAAAGAATAAGTAGGTAATAAACTAACATTCTAGGCAGAATTCGGGGTTAAAAGAGAAGGGTAAAAGAAGCAAGGGTAACCCCTCCAGGAAGACCGAGAGAAGAGACACAAATAGCTAGGGAAAGAGAAAAACTTACCAAGGCAAAACAGATGAAAGAAAGAAGCCAGA
>JAAGZO010000425.1 GCA_024206195.1 bacterium
AATCAGAGTTTATATCAACAGACGTTAGAGACAGCGTACTGTTTATGCTTCCTTCTATCATGCGTACCTTTTTTGGTACTAGCAAGATAGTTGAGTTTATACCTAAAGGCCCTGAAGACATACAACTTGCTACACAGCAAACCGATTACATTAACTACGTAATCCAGCAAAAAAACCCTGGATTCAAAGTTTTATACGATGCTTTCAAAGACGCACTAATTAGAAAAACTGGTTTTGTTAAAGCCTACTGGGATGACAGCATTACTGCATCAACTCACGAATACACAGACATTTCTCCAGAGGCTTATCAAGCTCTTACCCTTGACCCTAACGTAGAAGTTATTGAAGAAAAAATTGAAATGCAAAGCATGACAATTATGAATCCTGAAACTGGCGAAGAGATAACACAAGAAACTCCAGCTAGTTACGATGTCAAAATAAGAAGAGTTAAAGCTAAAGACCAAGTGGTTATCGAAGCAGTACCAACGGAAGAAATACTAATATCAAGACATGCAAGAGATTTAAACTCATCACCTTATGTTGCACACAGAATGGTTAAGACTGTAAGCGACTTAGTGGCTATGGGATATGACAAAGAACAAATGGAAGAGTTCGCTGGTTCTGGAAGCGCAGTCGATGAAGACTCCTACGACTTAGAACAAGCAAGAAATCCATATGCAGATTTTACTGGTGTTGATAGAGCAGACAGTAATAGTAAAAGTGTTCTTTATATAGAACATTATGTTTTTTATGATTTAGATGGTGATGGTATAGATGAAAGGATTAGAGTATGCACTGTAGGGAATGGATTAAATATTGTTAATTCAACACCCTGGGATGATTTACCTATTACACTCTTCTGTCCCGATCCAGAGCCTCATACCTCCATTGGCTCATGCCCAGCGGACTACTTGATGCCTATTCAAGCGGC
>JAAGZO010000426.1 GCA_024206195.1 bacterium
ATGGATATCGATCAATAATTCTGGCAAGCGCCGCCATATTCTTGTTCAGCATCATCAAAACACCAACTTTGATCATGTTTGAATGGAAAATGACAAAATCGATATTTCTCGACCCATATCAAAGAATTGATCGATAATTTTAAGAAAACTACTCCTAATTGCGATCAGCTAGCCTATTTTCAAGGATCTGACAGTATGGAGGGCACTACCATATTGTCTCGGCCCTCGATTATACTGGTGCACAGTCACCTGTTCACCTACCACTCTGTTTGAGGGAATACGGTACAATCCCTGTTGCCCTGTCGCATGACAGCAGTAGCTGACTGTGTGGGCTTCTCTCAGTTTATCGTGTCAGTTTCCAGGAAATATTGCGTTGTTCATCATTACCCAAGAACAATCTGAATGGATAATTTGTTTGTCTGATTGCACCTAATCGATCACGTCTTGATCTCAGAGACTAAATATTGACTGGCATGAAGAATACCGTATTATCTCTATTTAGCCGGCAGTCTCTATTAAGCCGGCAGTCTCTAATTAGCCGGCAGTGTAAGCAGCTTTGTTCCAAATAAGCCAGCAGTCTCTAATTAGCCGGCAGCCAGCTTATTAGAGACATATAAAAATCGAATAAGTTATCATTTACACTCGCATTTACACTGTGTTTTCACTCTACTTTATGTTGATTCTTGACACACTGAGATGAGATGGTGGTTGAGATGGTTAGGTACTTGTTTATCTGAGTAAAATATGGAAAATGCAGTTTAGCTGTGTCCAGAAATTGGTCGTTCCTATTATCTGGAGAAGCCATTGAACAATATTAGCCTACAAATGTAAAATTATTGAGCAGCTCAAAAAATAAGCCGGCAGTC
>JAAGZO010000427.1 GCA_024206195.1 bacterium
CTCCATCTGGCTGGGCTTGGGACTTGCCTTGACTTCCACATACGGAAATCATAGGCTCACCCTTAAGAACGTGTGCCGTACCCGGCACACAACCAGGGCATTAAGAGCGACGGCAAAAAGCCGCGCCTTATGCCCGCCGTTATACGTTAAAGGTAGATCATCAAATTTAAAATTATAATTCTTTGGAGTATTCTGGATCTCTGTACTTTGTCATGGTACATCGGTCAGCGTTTGCTTCATGGATCCATACCTTTTTATTATGACATAATGCTGGCTATAAATACTTCAAAGTCATTTGGCATGCTATCCTTATAGGGCATGTTATTTATGTGTGAAGGATATGTCAGATAATTAACAATCTGTTAAATATGGTGAAAAATGCACGTCTTCATTGACACAAATATACTATTGAGCTTCTATCATTTTTCTAATGATGAGTTAGATGCGTTAAACAATATTTTTGCTTCTCATGAACATGGATCAGCTAAAGTCCATCTGACACGGCAGGTATGTGATGAGTTCCATAGAAATCGGGAAGTAAAAATAATTGATGCTTTAAAGCGCTTTAAAGGCGTGAAATTTACGGCACAACTCCCATCATTCATGAAAAGCTACGAAGAGTTTAGAGAAATAAAAAAACTAAGCGGAGAGCTTCAGAATAAATCGAAACTAATTTTGGAAAAAGTTTATGAGGATGTGGCTAAAAAAAAGCTTGTCGCAGATAGGCTTATCGGTGAAATATTTGATCGTTCTGATGTAATTGAAACAACAAAAGAGGTGTTCAATGCATCTTCAATGCGCATGGCAACAGGAAATCCGCCGGGAAAGAATAACTCCATAGGGGATGCAATCAATTGGACCGTGCTCTTGCAATCGGTTCCCAGTGGAGAAGACATGCACGTTATTAGCCAAGATGGCGACTTTTATTCGAGCATCAATGAAGAAGCAGCCCATCCTTTTTTAGCGGAAGAGTGGGCGCTGAAGAAAGAGTCAACTCTTTATGTATATAGGACATTGTCCAAATTTATGAGCGAACATTTTGATGGTGTGGCATTTTCATTTGACAAGGAAAAAGATGTTCTGATTGATGATTTGATGGACGTTGGTAATTTTGCAAGGACTCATGCTCTAATTGCCAAACTCGAAGAATAACCATATTTTTCTTTCAAGGAGGTTCAAAGAATTTTGCTTGCAGCTATTGAAAATGATCAGTTTGGAATGATTGTTGGTGATTATGATGTTTCAAATTTTTTAAATCGGGTGGCTGTGCCACACATTGGCGAGCTGGACCTGACAGAACACAAAGAAATATTAGAAGGAGTTATTGAAGATCAGAAAGAGCGCCATGACGAGAATGAATAGAAATTGAAAACTCTGACAAAAGAAAGTATTTCTGGCTGAATAAACTCTGTCCAATTAGTTATCCCACAGCTCGCTCCACAATGGCATCAGCCAGTTGGACCTGTGTGGTCTGGGCGTCCCTCAGGCTGGCTTTAAGTGTATCACAGAGATCCAGGAGTTCATTGGCCTTGGTGACTATGCGTTGCTGCTCATCAATACTTGGAAGGGGGATCGGATAGGATTTTACAGTTGAGACATTCACCCTTGGCGCAGCTCCACCAGTAGTTTTTTCTTTTGCAATAGTCGTAATTAGAGGAGAATTAAGAACCATTTCTAAAAAAATCGGTAAAATAACGGATGAGGGACGTAACAACATCATACGCTGCCCTAAGCAAAGTTCCGTTCCCTTAGGAACTCGGCAAGCAACCCCAAGAATTCCACCTTCTCTACTGTACAAAACGTCGTTTTCAATCGGCTTGAGACGTTCAATCCTTTTTTTAAAAGTTGTTTCGCTTACAAATTTAGAGATTGTTAGATCTAAAAAGCCAGGACTAAACTGGTTTGTGCGTACACAAATTTTCCCTTTTTTAGTCCATTTTGGCGTTGAATGAGGACAATCTACAATGGATAATGCAATCTTAGAGAGAGGGATTACATCCCATTGAGGAGGGAAATTAATGAATTTACAAATTTCTGAACAGAGATCTATATTGCTACCTTTTATATTCTCGGGTAATCTATTCAATCTTCGCTCACTTCTTACTTGATTACTATAATTCTTTTTGACGGATCCCTTAAGATCCTGCGGCACCAGTTTTCCCATCACGGCCAGCTGCAGGATAGCCTGTTGTAGCAGGTCGACACTTTGCTCAGTGGTGAACAGGATATCAAAATGCTGGGCAATACGTTCCCAGGCAGCCTCAAAGTCCTGTTGGTCCGCAGCATCTGTCAGGGTCTTGAGCAGGGTTTCCACCAGGGTCTGGTGGGTTTCATGGCTGTCAGTCTGCTGCTGTTCCAACCGGTCGCACAGGGCCATGAGCTCTTTGACTTTGGCCACGATGCGGTGCTGTTCGTCGAGGGGAGGGAGTGCCACCAAGAGTAAATATGCCTCGTTTCGATTCAAACCAGGCTTAATACCTTTTCCGAGCTTATCCAACCTTAAAGATTGAAGAAAGAGGAAGGTATAATTATAATTTAGACCTGCGGGTGGTAATGTAAAGTAGGCAACATCTGTTGTCCAGGAAGGTTGAAAAGCTTTGTTTAGGGCTCCAGCAGATCCTTTTCTGCCAATTACAATACATGGTTCATTTATGATGGAGTTCGTGTGCTTTCCTACTATGCCGTTTGATCCATAAACATCAATATTTCCTGAATCATCGCGATTTTTTTTGGGTAAAGCTTTACCATATTGAAAATCAAGGACATTACCAACACGAAACCATTCCCACCCTTCCGGTAGCTCAAATGGCTTTTCTTCCTCACCAATTTCTGGTAATGTTTTCTGCTTTTTAATCTTCCCCTCTTTGACCAGCTGGGCTTTCTCTGCAGCAATTTTTCCCAACAATACACTTGCTGGTTCATCATTGGGATCCTGTGGCACCAGTTTGCCACGAACAGCCAGCTCCAATATCAACTCTCGCAGCTTTTTAATTCCATGTTGACCCTGCCCATTAGAACTCTTTGTTCGGCCTCTGCCACCATTAACCTTCAGAGTTTGCGCACCAGTCCAGATATCAATATGATCGGTTATTAAATTTATCATTTTAAACGGCTTTCACGTTATTAAGGGCTTCTGATAGGATCCCTTTTAATTGTGCCTGTATATTGGAAATTTCCTGCTTCTGCTGGGCATATTTTTCCAGCAACTCATCTGGATCATGATTGGCCTGTTCTTCGACGTGAGGATTTTTAATATCCAGATTGTAGTTGCGGGCCTTGATTTCATCAATTGATACCTTCCAGGCCTGTTCTGTTTCAACCCTGGCAGCAAAACCATCAGCCTCATCCCCCCACCAGTCGATCTCTGTCTGGAATTCTTCAAACTGCATGGGTTTGGTTTTATTATAGCTCTTTACTCCTTCCGGGTAGGGGTGCTCATAATACCAGATGTCATGGGTCGGTTGGCCCTTGGTGAAAAACAGAAGATTGGTTTTAATGCCTGTATATGGATTAAATACGCCGTTTGGCAGCCTAACAATGGTATGCAGGTTACATTCTTCCAAAAGCTTTTCCTTGAGCCTGGTCTTCATGCCCTCCCCGAAGAAAAAACCATCAGGTAGAACCACGGCGGCACGGCCATTCTTCCTGAGCAGGTGGATAATCAACGTCATGAACAGATCAGCCGTCTCACGGGTACGGAAAGTGGCCGGGAAGTTATTTTCAATACCATCCTCTTCCATTCCACCGAAAGGCGGATTAGTTACAATGACATCGACACGGTCCTTGTTGGTATAGTCTCTTAACGGACGGCTCAGCGTATTGTCATGCTTTATCTTGGTCGGTGTGTCAATCTGGTGCAAAATCATATTCGTAATGCAAAGCATATGGGGAAGTGACTTCTTCTCAACCCCATTGATTGATGCCTGCAAAATATCTTCATCCTCGTTGGACTTTACCTTTTTGCGCTTATGCTTGACGGTACAGGCCAGAAAACCTCCAGTACCGCAAGCCGGGTCAAGTACAATCTCATTTAATTTGGGGTCAACCCTGTCGACAATAAAACGGGTAACAGCCCTGGGGGTGTAAAATTCACCGGCATTGCCAGCGCTCTGAAGGTCCTTGAGGATCTGTTCGTATATAGCTCCAAAAGTATGCCGGTCTTCCTGGGTATTAAAATCGATCTCACAAATTTTATTAATAACCTGCCGCATCAAGGTGCCGGATTTCATATAGTTGTAAGCATCTTCAAAAACATCCCGGATAACCATAGCCCGTTTGGCATCCGGACCATGGGCACTTAGTTTGTTTTTCAAAGTCGGGAATAGTTGCAAATTAACAAAATCGGACAACTCCTCACCGGTCATACCTTCTGGATCCTTCGCCCAAGATTTCCAGCGCATGTGCTCCGGCAACGGGGAATTATAATCATCCTCAAGAATCTCTAACTCATCCTCGCGGTCATCAAATATTTTCAAGAAAAACATCCATACTAATTGGCTAATTCTTTGTGCATCACCGTCAACACCAACATCTTTACGCATAATATCCTGAATGGATTTTATTACGCCTGAAATATTACTCATGCAGACTGTTCCCTATTATATAGCTCTTGTTCCAGTTCCCGGATAGCCTTTTCATAACTGTCCTTACCCCCGAAGAACTGGTTGATAATTTCCATGGGTGTTCCCATGTCATTAAAAGGTTTAAGTTTAAGTACTTTTGCATTCTCAATTGTTTGCACACCCTCATCGGCATATTTATCAAGCAGGGCGTTTAAAACAGCCTTTGCTTGATCGCCATACTTTGTAAAATAATTGCGTTTTTTTACATTGTTTGCCCGTTCTTTGCGGGTGAGCGGGGGCTGATCATATGCTATATGGCAAATAAGGTCAAATGCACCAAAATCCTTGCCCACGACTTCGGCAATATTGTCCAAAATGATACCGTGGTCTTCAAGTAGTTCGATAATGGCCTGCTTTTTCTTGGCTGAATCCCAACTCTGGAGAAATTGATCCAGAGAGGCAAACTCTGACTTGATCTGCTTCCGGGTAAAATCACGGTAAGACTCTGTGATCAATTGGCCATCCGGTCCTATATATTCTATCCTTTCAGCAATAATGCGGGCGGATATACCGCTGAATCTTATTTTTTTTGAACCGGGCGTTGGAGGTTCCGGCTCTGGGCCTTCAGGCGGTTCCTCGGGTGGGTCTGGGGGAACTGGCGGATCACCATCACCAGGTTCATAAATCACAACTGGTTCCCCATCAAATTCAGGATCTTTAAAAAGTTCGGTGGCTTTCTTAAAATCCATGATAGTAAAATAATATTTATTAAATTCTTCCTCTATCCGGGTGCCTCGCCCGATAATCTGTTTGAACATAGTCATGGATCTAATGTTCTTATCCAGCACAATCAGTTTACAGGTTTTTACATTAACTCCTGTGGTCAAAAGTTCTGAGGTAGTTGCAATAACAGGAAATCTGCTTTCAGAATCCATAAAATTATCCACCTCAGCTTTTCCTTCAGCGCTGTCACCGGTAATTCGCATAACATACTTGGAGTTTTCAATGGCAAGCTCTCCGGCAGCATTTACGATTGCCGCCCGCATGCGTTCGGCATGATCAATATCCTCACAGAAGATTATGGTCTTTGCAAACGGATCAGTAGCTTTTAAAAGCTGCATCACCCGATTGGCAACTAACTTTGTTCTCTGGTTCAAAATTAGTATACGGTCCATATCCTTTTGATTATAGATTCGATCTTCAACAGGTTTACCAAGATCATCGGTCATCCCGGGGGGTGGTGTCCACCCATAAATGTCTTTATCAATGTCAATCCGGATAACCTTATAGGGGGCTAAAAATCCATCTTCTATGCCTTGTTTAAGACTGTATGTGTAGACTGGGTCACCAAAATAGGTAAGGTTGGAAATGTACTTTGTTTCTTTGGGTGTAGCAGTCATACCCAGCTGGATGGCTCCGGAGAAATATTCAAGGATTTCTCGCCAGGCAGAATCTTCGGCAGCACTTCCCCGATGACATTCATCTATGACTATCAAATCAAAAAAGCCAGGTGAAACATTTCTAAATATTTTATCTTCTTCATCGGGGCCGGTTATGGCCTGATACAAAGCGATGTACACTTCATATGCTGGATCAATATTCCTGTTTTTTACCTTGGTCATGACTGATCCAAAAGGTTTAAAATCATCCATAAAAGTTTGATTAGCAAGGATATTCCGATCCACTAAAAAAAGAATGCGTCTGACTGCCTTTGCTTTCCAGAGCCGCCAGATGATCTGGAATGTGGTGTAGGTTTTCCCGGTTCCAGTCGCCATGACCAGAAGGATCCTTTTTTGCCCATTGGCAACAGTTTCTATAACTCGGTTAATGGCTTCAATCTGGTAATACCTTGGTTCCTTGCCAGAACCGTCTGAATGATACGGTTGCAGAACCAGCTCTTCTGACTCATCTTCGATCCCCCGGTACTGTTTGTATCGCTGCCAGAGAGTTTGTGGTGGGGGAAATTGCTCCAGTGGGAATTCGGTTTCAATATCTTCACCATCGGATGGAATATTATTGTGAGATGCAAAGGCATCACCGTTGGAGCTGAAAACGCTCGGAACATCTAATATTTCAGCATACCCCAAGGCCTGTTGCATACCGTGACTGACAGTATAATTATTGTTCTTTGCTTCAACCACAGCCACAGGGACTCCAGGCTCTTGGTAGAGAACATAATCTGCATATTTCTTTTTCTTTTTGTTCCTGGATGACATATTGCCCCGGACAATTATGGGGCCTTCGGTTAGCGGCACCTCCCGACGGATCTGTGTCAGTTGGTCCCAACCGGCAGCTTTAATATTGGGTGTGATGAACTGATCACAAATGTCTATTTCACTGAGTTCTTTTTTATCAAATTTGTCCAAAATGATTTAACCTTAATATAGCAAGACAGTTTAATAATGATCAATGTTGCAATACCAAGGTTACTGATGCCTGTAAAGCAATAAAGTACATCGAGAAGGCACTATGAAAGGAGTTATCTTCTAAACCGACTACGATGGATTAAAGGGTTATTGCCACAAAAAGGGGTCCGAGTATTGTTCCCGGATAATTGATAGAACGTCTCATATACTTCTGGAGAAGTATTCTTTAGTTATTAAAACATCTATAGAAGTTCTATAGATGTATCTTTTTATCTGTCTTGATCTATACTTGAATTGACAGTTTCTGAAAATTAATAACGACTATGATTGACACGATGTCTATATTTTTCCTTTTTGAAGCCTCTTGCATTTGGCGAAATGATCCAAAGAAAAAATCATTTGATTGAACGCTTTATATACTTACCACTGAGCTTCTCCATAAAAGTTTTATCCAAATGAATGCCATCAAGCTGGCGGTCTGTATTCTGATCAACGGTGCTGACTCTTATGTATCCAATGTGCTGGGCTTTAGTATGATGACTCATGTGGTCTCCTATCGGTTAATGATGATGTCACGAAATCTCAGAGATTAACCGCACATAGGTGTCAACAATTTAATTATGAACTTTTCGTTACACACAACCATGCAGGTCTTGGGCGTTGCCGATGGTGTGACGGAAGGTGTACCATTGGTTACTTTGAACATGAATAGAAAGTAACGGAAATCATCCAGATAGGGATTCCAAATTATAATACTGCCGTCAATCGGATTGATGTTTCCTGGCTTGTGACCACCAATGGTTACTTTTGCTATTTGCTCTCCTTAAGCTTTATGGTTGAGTGTTCAATAAATGCGTGATATTATGACGTTTATCTGAAGCGCCCTATGGGTGATGTCAGGACAACCTCCGGTTTCAATGGAAGCCACCACCAGTAGGAATACTGCTGGCAGGCCCCGCAGTAGGGATACTGTGTATGGGGATCGCAGGGTCCTGATGACTGTTCATAGGATACGTTGAGGTAGGATGCTTATCCAACATCCGGGGTCGCGGATAAACGGCTCAAGGGCAAAATAAAGGTTATGCTGAGGAAGGCGACTGGGTTGTCTCTTCGGTGGAATACGGCGTGATGCTGATATCCCACGATAGCCTAACTGTCTGACCCTCCCAATACCTTTTGATCAAAGTGAGGGATAGTGTCCCCGTCAAGGACACGATAAACTGCTTCTACCTTTAATTAGGTCTAAGCGCTTGGACCTTAACTAAGGGAGTATTCTTATGTTAAGGTACACAACCGTGATACAGTTGGTTATCGCTATCATAGAGCTTATTAAGGCTATCATAGAGAAGCTGTAATCACACAACGTGGTCCCTCGGTTTCGACCTTGGGGCCACACTTAGTTTATTCTTCGTCTTCAGCACCCACAATCAGATCTTCCAGAGTGAATGGAAGGTCAGGGATACCCTCTTCATGTCCAGTTAAGGGATTCTGCGGATGGGTAATATCTACCTGCACACCATGTTCTTTGGCTATCTGAGCAATGAGCATACGGTCCTAATGATTGAAACGAGAACTGAGGTACCCCACGGGGGGATAAACCCGCTACCTTACTATATAATACCCTTTCACATTTCTGGGCCAGTTTTCTGCTTGCCTTTTGTTGGACATTCTGATTTCATGGATGGCGATTAGTTAATAATATGTAAAGAGAGAGATGTCATGTCAGAGTTGGTCGCCAATTGCCCCCGATGTAATTCTAAACGGATCACCTTCATACTTCATAATTCAATCCAAACTCATAATGAACATGGTTGGCAACGATGGTGGGAAGCATTCTGTATTTGCCGTAACTGTTTGAGACCTACTATCTTTGTTCTTTCACAAAAAAATATAAAAGATAAAAACGCATTCAAAGATGGCCTTGAAGGCATACCTGTTTCTGTAAATAATTATCTACGTGTAGAAGGGTTTATAAGTTTAAAGGACACTGTTTCCACCGGGCCGCCAGAGCATATTCCAGATAAAATAAAGGCCATATTCAATGAAGGAGCTACCTGTTTAGCGGTCAATTGCAATAATGCCTCAGCGACTATGTTCAGACTCTGCGTTGATATTGCAACGAACAAACTACTGACAGCATCAACCACTCAGGACTTGAGTACAAAAGAAGTGAAAAGACTCAAATACAGTCTTGGTCACAGGCTCCAATGGCTTTTTGACAATGCCCTGTTACCTGAATCGCTACACGATCTTTCAACTTGTATAAAGGATGATGGAAATGCTGGCGCACATGATGGCACATTAGCCAAAGACGATGCTGAAGACCTTCTTGACTTTACTGTTGAACTTTTGAAAAGGCTATACACAGAACCGGAACGATTGAGACTTGCTAAAGAGAGAAGGGAAGCCAGACGACAATCATAATTAGCACTGCTGAACAAAAAAAAAAGGTAAACCATTCATGACTGATGAGATCAATGCAGTTACTGAAGTAGCCAAGACAACAGGCAAGGCCATTGATGCATCCAGAGAGGTTGGAGGGTTCATCTCAAAGTTCATAGAAGGTCCCCTTGAACAGGGCATGGGGATCTTTGAAGACAAACTAAAGTATATGCGTTGGGAACGACAGGTTGCACTCATGGACAAGGTCAACGACAAAATGACTGAACGAGGCCTTGAAGGTCCTACACAACCTGTTCCGATTAAGATCACCATCCCTTTATTACAGGCTGCCTCCGTGGAAGATGATGACAATCTACAGGAACTATGGGCTAATCTTCTTGTTAACGCTGCTGATAAGGACACTGGAGTTGAAGTGGTACGCAGTTTTATTACCATATTGAAGGATTTGACTTGGTTTGACGCTCAGATTTTACAGAAAGTTTATTCTATAGAACCCCCACCTGAATCTGACTTGGGCTTTTGGGAACTACCACAGGAGATCATTATGATTAAACGGAAAGAGCCGGTAGATCTAAAAAAACCTAATGACGAAGTCGCGTTAGCTTTAGAAAATCTTTATCGCTTAAACTTGATTACATCAGCTATGTGGGCTGGTGCTGATGCGATTCGTGGTGGCTATCAAACCAGACTTGGCCGTAGGTTTTACGAAGCGTGTACAAATAAAAACCATGAATTTAACGGTTGACATCAGGTCCCAACTCAGGGGACTAATTTGGTCACCAACAGAGAATCCCGATATGGGAAGAGGTCTGACACATAAGGACTTCAGGGTTTGAAATTGCAGATCCCCCTCAACTCCACCATATCCAAAAAGTTTCTATAATTATGTAGCCCCGAGACTGCCCTTGAATCATAGGGATTGGAAGACAGAAAACCACGGACTTTGCCTATCATAGATCTGTACCCGGACCATGAGTCTGCCATCCAAAGAAGTAATAGAATCCTGAACCCTATCTGCTATTTGCCAAATACACAAAACTATATGCAGCCCATACTCTAACTCGAAATCATTCAGACTGACCTGCAGAAGTATCAAAAACTTCTCAACCGGTATACTAATTCATCATGAACCAAGAAAATGACTGTATGCAGCCTATATTTTAAGTTGGCTCGAATATGGTTTGACTTTTGCGCCAGTGAGTGTTTGCTTGTGAGGATGTCAACCTGATGAGAAACAGGTACTGGAAGTTGGAGTTCATGATGATTTAGTTATTGATGAAGTGGATCTGTTCTTTTTCTTATGGAGAGTTAAAAATGCAAAAGCTTACTGTGTTCGTGTTGAGTTGTTTGTTTTTATTGAGTTTATTTTCTTCTGTGAATGCCGAATTAATCACTATTGGTACTGCAGATTATGATTCAAATGGTAGCGGTGTAATTGATACTAATGAGAGTTACAATCTGATTTGGGATGATGATATCAACTTGATATGGTTGGATTATAATAAAAACGGCAATTGGAATACACTGACATCCTGGTCAAATGGACTTGAATCTTTTTTAACATATAATTTAGACTCATCTTATAATGTATCCTGGGACTTAATGGAGAGTTGGAGTTTGCCATCCCTCTCAGATTTGGGATCTCTTTTTTGGGAAATAAAAGGTTCAGGATATGAAAATAATTTTGTAAACTTACCAAGTATCTACTCAAATTTCAGGTACTGGTCCAGTACGCAACACATCATGGTCCCATATCTTTACTGGACTACTACCCAGTATTATCCAAGTTACCATACAGCCAAAAACGAAGTGCTCAGCTACAACGGTTTAGCGGCGCGCAGCGGACAAGTTTCAATAGCTCCGGTACCTGAGCCAGCGACCATGCTCCTCTTTGGTATTGGTCTCCTTGGTCTTGCAGGGGTTAACAGAAATAAGCAAAAATGAGTATATTTCAATAACACAATCAATAGGCGGGGCCATTGTTGTCGTTGAGAATAACGTTGGTCTTCCGGACCTGAACCAAAAAAAAAATAGACCTCACTATAATCAATACCAGCAACTCTGATGTATCTACCCGAGTCCCCGATACAGATCTGTATTCATTGGTTTTTGATCAAAATTTCGTATCGTATCGGGTTTATTCACCGACATTGTACCTTATACAATCCGTGCTTATCTTTAATTAATCCAACCCGAAAAGGACACAGAAAAATGAAATATAAACCTATTGCAAACCTCCTACAATATCTACTGTTGGCCTTGTTCATGGTGTTCCCAGGTCTTGCAGTTGATGCTCAGACCACCACGAATGACTCAGGAACTGATAGAGACATTATGGGAAAAGCCCTACCGCCCATTGACCAGAATCCGTCAAAGGTTTTTGACACTGCCGCTTTTGGATTAGGGTGATTTTGGGGTATTGAATCCCAGTTTGGGATTATCGAAGGCGTAATCAGGACCCGAGTGGGCTATGCAGGAGGCAACACGGATTCGCCGACTTATAGAAGTATGGGCGACCATACTGAAACCGTGCAAGTGGACTTTGACCCGAAAAAGGTCACCTACCGTCAGTTATTAGATATCTTTTGGAACAGCCACCGTTACACCCAGCAGACAGGCATACCCCAATATAAAAATGCGATCTTTTATCACAACGCAGATCAACGCCAACAGGCCCTGGCATCCAAGGACGCCCTGGAACAGAGCAGCGGTAAGACGGTTCGGACCGACATTGTGTCTTTGAAGTCTTTCACTCTAGCAGAAGATTACCACCAAAAATACCTCTTCAAACATTCTGCCTTGAAGCATTTTCTTGATAAATTTTATACACGCCATGCAGACCTTGTGGATTCAACGGCCGCTGCCCGTCTCAACGGCTATGCTGGGAAGAACGGAACCAAGGAACAGTTTTTACGTGAACTCCAAAGCTTGGGGATGAGTGAGGAAGGGAAGAAGGTATTGAAGGAACTGGTAATAAAATAGAAAGATCTTCAGTATGTTTTCCTTTCATGCCAGCTGTGGGCGTCCGCCCTGATTAGAGGCCTATTCAGACATCGATACCTCCCCTTATCACAGATGCCATAACAACCATTCAGGCGGGAGAAACCCGGGTGCTGGTCGCCCGGAGCGAGCGCAGCGAGTGAGGAACCGGCCAAAGCACGGAAGGGTTTCGGCTCGCCGGCTGGATAAAGAAAAGAGGACTGATGTTATTGGTCTTTTTTATTTCTTTTTAGAACCAATGCTTAAAACCCTTCCGTGCTGGCGGCAAGCCTCGATAGCTCCGCTGACGCTGCGCTCTCTACGTTTACCTGGCACCCGGGTTTTAACTTGGTTCTAAGGCTCTCTCATGGGAGGCTGTCATTCTTTCGCTTTTACGCCAATAAAGCTGATGTCGTTTTATAATAAGGCAGACATCCGCCTGCCAGCCAGCCCAGAATCTGTCTTGATGGTACCTGCAGCAACACTGGGACTGGATTGATGGTAATCATGCTATGGGCCATCCAGTTCGATATTTATCTTAAATTAAGATTCAAAATTCATACAACTTTTATTTGGTTCCAAAACCTCTAATACTATGCTCTTTTAGAGAAAATGGAACTAAATACAACTTGTTGTTATTACTTAAAATATTTTCAGTATTTATCTAAATTTTATTTTCTGGCAGGATGAATCTCACTGGATTCCCCCTGCCTTTTGCGTTGGTCATTAAGATACCTTCTTCGTCTATCATATTTTTGAAAACATCAGTTTTTATTGCCTTGGAAACAGTACTATGGGTGTAATTAAACGTCTGTTGCAACTCAGCAAATGATATCTCACCATATAATTCAATTTTACCCCGTAACCACATCCCAAGAATTTCAGCACGTTCTTCATTTTTGGTCGTTTTCTGCTTTAGCACTTTCAGTTCTTTTGGTTTCCAATCATTGATAACTATGTTTGGCATTTCGCTTTCAATGGATGTTCTGATTACTTTTTCCATTTTAATATTACCACCAGTAAAATAATACAGCTCAACAGGTTGACAGTTGCCATTGCTGTCCATAGCTGTCCTACACCTAACCCGGTTAAAAAACTGGATCATGTCATCAACGATTAACAAATCTTTTAGATGATTCGCATCTGACCAAGCTGTACCAGTAGTATTTACATACTGATCTATTTGATTAATTGCCATCACAGCTGCAGTATAATAATGATCTGGTCTTCTGTGCCAGCCAATAACCATGGCTTTATTAAAAGCTTTAAAATCGTTACTGCCTCTTGCATCTTGACTACCCCAGTGAATGAATTTCACCCTTTTTTTATAAGGATTGTGCTTTAAAAATAGTGGGACTACATCCATGTAAGTTACCACCAGAAGCTTATCATTTGGGGACAGTATGTTACCGATTACTTTCAGGTAGGCGATTACGATTTCATTATGCTTGTTATCTTTTTTGGGTTTGTTATAAATTGCCCATTTGGATTGTTTTGGACCATTAAAAGAACAAATATTTAATGTTACGTTTGAATAGTTTCTTGATGCTATTTTATTTATAATCGCAATATTATGGCCATTAATAGATCTAAAGTCATATTCAGGATTTATTGTAGCAGTGGCATCAAGGACAACCACTGAACCAAACTTACCACTTAAGTTTTCCTCACGATGGCAAATAACATTGTTCCCTTCTACAATGTGTGTGTATCTTCCATCAATAACATAAACTACCCGATTAAGAAGCTTTTCAACTTTTTCCCTGTCTGGATCAGAATTATTCAGTTTTCCTCGTATCCGGGGCAATATGTTGAAGTGACCAGCAGATATCTTTCTTAAAAATGGTAATAGGTCTTTTTTAAGGGCTTGATGGTATTGCTTGAACTTACCATCATATTTGTATGTTCCATTGTTTTTTTGAATAAATATCACATCATTAAAATTGGCAAGCATATCAGCAACTTTATGAAGGCCAACATCTCTTTTTAGGATGGCGATCGCATCAATAATTTCATTAGTACCAAAACTTACACGTTTAATCAGATCTATTCGCTCATCAATAATTACAATATCTCTCTGTTTGCTATTGTATGTTTTTAATGCTTCAATATTTTTACCACTATCACTACGTTTGATGCACATTGCATGCGTAATTATTGTTATTCGTGGTAAATCATTAATGGGATGCCACAGTTTGTGTTGAGGGTATTTATCGCTAATAGAGTAATAAACTCCAGCTACTTCTTTTCCTGCAAGTTTATTGATTGTTTCTGCTGCTTCAATAGCCACGGATACTTCAGACACAACCAAAAGCCCGGACATTCCCTTTTTTGAAATTTCCGATAGATATACAGTTGCGGAAACGGTTTTGGCCGAGCCAGTTGCTGCAGGGCTTACAAGTTGTATTGATTCTCCCTTACTGTTCAAATCGACACAATCATTGTAAATCAAACAAAATTGAATGAATCCATCTCTTATTTTTCCGCCACAGTGAAAGTCCGAATTGAGATCATTAATCCTGGTTTCCATAAGGCCAACAAAATCATTTGGATGGATTGGTTGAATTCTTGGGACCATATAGATGTTTTTGTATGGTAAGGTTTTATTATTTACTGGCTTGGTACTGTTGACAATATTGTTGGCGTTGTGGCTTTTATTATTTGTTGTTTTTTTCATATAAAATTCCTCTTTTATAGGTAGCCCTACTCATATCCTGAGCCACGTTCCACTTCAGAAATTTGTAAATGCCATGTGGAAGGGCGTGGCTTGGATAAGAGCTGCCTTAATTTGACTGATACATTATTTTCTAATTTGTTTCATATAATTCGGATTTTCAATAAGATGACGATGAAAATGTTGAATTACTTTTTCATGATAGATATTGACTGCCCTCAATTTTGGGTGTGCAATTTTCCGAGGATTCAATCCAAGTCGTCTGGACGCATATGAAAGCACTTTGCCAATCCGCTGGTTACAACCCCTTTGATCTACGTTGAAAAAATCTTTTAACCAAGAGATGCTTCGAACGAGCTTCCAGGTATTGGAATCCTCCAATTGCCATCTAAAATATTCGATTTCTTGGTTTTTTAAATTTATTTCCTTAATTGCTTTTTCCATTTGCTGTTCTGCTAATCGTAGCCGTTGCAGATCACTCTGCCTCATTGAAGAAAAAATATGATGAGTAACCCAGCTTTTAAATTCATTTGGGTATTTAAGGTTGGATCTGGTTATGACACTATAAAGTCCTGCCTCTTTTATAACGATGTGAGGCATTTTCATACCTGCCGATTTCACGGACATAGATTCATCAGGATCCAAATGCCTTATCATAGCGCTGGTATCGGAATACCCCAAAATATTCGTAAAATCTTTTGCCACAACCCAAAGGACATTATCCCGCCTTAGCACCCTAATTTTACCAGGGCCAAAGCAATTATGGATTGTCATGATACTTATCATGTGCGGATGAGCGTCGAGTTTAGATTGATTTTCATTTTCGGAAGTATTATTTATAGTCATTTGTATTTTTCCTTTGGCCTTTGGTCAAGCCCTTTTGGTTTTTTAGGATTTCATCAGCTAAATCATGTGCACCAGATTCAGTCCGGAAAGAAGAGGTCTCCACTTTGCTCTTTTCCATTATGGCAATGACGACTTCTTCATCATACCGGACTGATTTACCTATCTTGATATAAGGGAAACCCTTACTTTTGAACCGATCATTTCGCAGAGTTTGCAGAGCACGACCTGTTATTGCGAATACTTCTTTTTCAGTGATGAACTTCTTGGTCATTAAAAACCTCCAAAAATTGACTTTTATTATTAGTAGGCTGGAGTTTATATTTACCAAGCCCATGGTTTAAAACTACTGTCTTTAAGACGCTTTCAAATTCAACCGGCCGGTGGTGAATTGATGAGGGAGAAGTAGCATAGTTGATTTTTTTTAAAAAATTTCATAGCAGGTATAAATTGCGTGCTGTAGTCCTGGAGTTTACCTTGTTTATTGTAAATTATAACGCTTGAGGTATCTGAAAGTGGGTTTGTGGCTTGAGAAATTTATCCCGGATCCATGGTAAAAAAAAAAATATTAAATAGACAGGAGCACAAGGTATCATCTTTCCCCCTTGCATTTCCGATCTTGATATGTTTAATCTGGTTTTTAGCCAACCCGTCTTAATTTGGTTGGATATCATTCAAACATTACCAATGTGCGGTTCGGTATTTCTATTTGGAAGATATGCAAACCGCCACGTTAATTGTAAAATCTCAATTTGGAGTAGCTACATGAGTTCAGTTTCAGTAAGATATTTTTTTGTTTCAGATAATAACGAGATTTTTCGGGTACCAACTACGAAATATAAGCGACTGCTGAAAGGCTCAATTGAGAAAAAAGCCAAACGATTTGCGGGGAAGCGTGTACGCGCCGCAGAAATAGTTGTGGAAATTGAGAATAGAAAACCCATACTGGTTTTACATACCACTTATTTTTATTTGCACTTCACTGAAAAAGGCATTCTCGATTATGACAGTTATTGGAAGAACGGCGGCGCTTTGTTTGAGGCTAAATTCTCCGATCTTTCTGCGAAAAACAGTCAAAGCAATGTAATAAATGCACGGTATCCATTCACAAAAAAACAACTCCGGTGGGAGCCGGGTATGCAACTTGAGCGCAATATTTTAGATGCTTCAATTGACGAATTTAAGTGTGAACGGATGTAATGACGTATACCCTACAGCACCATTAAAAAATCAGGCCAGGTAATAAGACAGGCTCTTTCATAGCTTGTCTTAGGCAAAATAAAAAGCAGATCAGGTTTTTAGAAGATTCCTCATCTAAGTATCAGGACAGTTCTTCTTTACTGGCCTCCCAGTTCCAACATACCCCCCCGGGTCTGTAGAAAATCGGACCTCCTTTCTCAGGCACAATTAAGGCTCCGCCTCCCATAATGGAGAGGTCGCACCTCTTCAAAACCTCAACCTTAATTAAGGAGATCAACCATGATCAAGCCCTCAGTCACTGTTAAATCCCTTGCTACATCCGTCATCTCTTGTGCCCAACTACTCACCGTTTCAGCAAAACGTGCCACTGAGATGATTGATAACATCGGTTCCGCAGGAGTCCATGCTACCGCTATGCTTGATGACCTGGCCGCTGATGGCCATGACTCTACCTCTATGTCTGGTGCATTTAATCGCCTTGAGCGCAGAGTGAAGTTCA
>JAAGZO010000428.1 GCA_024206195.1 bacterium
TGAATCTCTCTGTATTGACCACAAGAAGTCAAAATTATGCAATACTGGAGTCTCGGTTGAGGTTCCCCTTATTTGGCAGCTTTGTTCTTCTGTAATCACATGTCAACTCTCTAAAAATAAAAATAAAAATAAGTATGAATAATTAACTTTCTCTTACGTGTCTTTCCTTTGTTTTGGTACTCAGTTGGTACTTGTACTGTACTTTTGTACTGTCTTGTTCTTATGGTATGATTATTGATGCACTTGCTCTCTGATCTGTACTGTTATCTTCTGATGTACCTTGTTATTCCAGTACCTTGTCTCTGGTTTGCTTTGACTAGTGGTCTATTGTACTTATCTATGATTTGTATTTCCACCTTGATCACGTGCTTTCGACTATGTCGGTTGGAATTGTCTGCCATGTCTCAGTCGTGTTTACATCTGTCTGGACCTTGCTTGATCGATTTTTCCTGTGTGCTGGCGATACATATACATGTATAATTTCGTGTTCGCTATGCTCCTTCCCATCTGTTTTTTGTAAAATTCCCTTTACTCTAGTACCTAGGGTATTCTGGTTTGGACGCTTTGGTTTGGTTTTTCCTTCTTAGTCCTAATTGGTGTTCTTTTGTTTAGGGTAAAACAAGCCTGATGAAGGAATCTCTCGATTCTGAAACATCACTTCCTAGTAAAACTTCGGCTTTTAGTCCTGGGTCTTAAATTGAACCTTCCGTTGTCAACATCTTTTTAATCAGTAAGTATTCAGATAGGTGGAACATTCACATTAGCATGAAAGTAATCATTTGACTACAGTACCACTCAA
>JAAGZO010000429.1 GCA_024206195.1 bacterium
CCAGAGAATGTCAGCATGCGTGCTTGTGGTTAGTTTGACATTCACGTGTAGGCGCATCCGAATTCCTCGAGACTCTCTTCCTATGAGAAGACTACAGTATAGTATGGACAGAATAAAAGTACCATACACAAAAGAGCATACGCACGGAAGATAGAAATACAATAATAAGACACTTCAAGATCCTTCATTACTTTTCCTCAGGGGGTTAAAGAAGCAGCAACCTTGATGCAGATCATAAATATAATTTTTAAATTTTGAAGGAATAAAAGAAGGATCAGGAAGGCAGCGGATAAAACTCAGTTATACCTAACCAGAGAATGTTTTATTCTCAATCCCAGGCAGGAGGATTCTTCTTCCGGTGATTGGATTTGGTTTGCTTGCGAAATGGCAGCATCATTTTCGGAATTTATTTGAGGCTGCGGAATAGTCAGTGTTCTTGTCAATGTTCGGTATTCAGGGCCATATCCCCATGATTTGTAGTTGTGGTTGATAGGTAGGGAATAATTCGTGTTCGTCCAGCAGAAAAGTTCTTTCGGAAAAGTTTTGAAAGTTTGTTGTAGTTCAAAGTCATTTCTTCGCCATAAGTGGAGGCAGTGAATTTTTGGCTTTTAGCCACAACGGCATAAAGTGGAATGTTCGTTGGTAGAGCGGACGATTATTGTTGGTTGATGGCCACGACCTGAATGGCGATGCAGTGAAAAAGGCATTTATGTTCAGTCGGGCATTGTTGGGCA
>JAAGZO010000430.1 GCA_024206195.1 bacterium
CTGGGCTAGGTATGCCCAAAACATGTCCGGTTACATAATTTAAAGGGAACAAAGAAGGATACTACACTCTTTGGCTCTCTTTGGCTGATTTATGCAACAAAGCCCATTCTATATGGACATGAAGCAGTGAGAATCCCTGATTCTTCTCATAACAGGCTATAATCACTTCACCTAATTTACCGTGTATTTTTACTCGCGGTCTTAAGTTTGTGAACCTAAGCCTTGAAGCTTTCCCTTTTAGGTTCCAATCGAAGAAAACATCGCCCTGAACTATTTGGTCAATGTCTTCCTCTGTATAAAAGAATAATCTATAATTGTAGAGCGAATGCCAGTATAAATAAAAGCGTCTAACTTTCATGCAGAACATTGCGAATTCGAAGAACCCGATTGGAGTGTTGTCAAATTCCAAGTGTGCCAGGTAAGGGAGGCTATTCCAGTAAGTCGGTTCTATACTAATATAGCTTAAGCAATAACATGAGTATTTCTTATAATACTCTCCCATTGTCTGGAGAGGCTTTGAGTCAATCTTTCTGGTGTATAGCCACGGTTCGCCGCCATTTCCACTGAATCCATATACATAGTCCACCACATAACCTTGCTTAATCCTTACATGGTTGAACGCACCTACAAATTTATTCACCTCGAAAGCGGAGGGGACGTTATGAGGGTTACTCTCGTCATGCTCTGTGAAGGCTTCGGGTATTGGTTCGCAACATCTTGCCTCTTCAATATTCTCTGCGAGAACTCCGCACTCATCATAGGGAATAGTTATCGCTACTTGATCAGAAAGTTCTTCAATTTTGCGTTTGTTTACCCGACCTTTTTCACAATATTCACAGAATCTGGCATAGCTCTTCAAAGGTGCATCACACCAATAGCAAGTCTTCGTAACCGCACTTTTTCGAGTTCTCCTGTTACCTATTACATCCACGTGTTCATCCTTGATTTATTTCTTGCCAATCCTACAATACACTTTGCAGTACAGTACTTGCTATCCCAAGATCTCTTTTATCAAATTCTCGTACCCCATGAACTTGGTATTCAAGTATGATTTAAGCTCCGATTGCCCATCGTATACCAAGAGTCCGTCAAACTCGCTGGCGGTGAGACCAAGTTGCCGCGTGTACTTATCAATGATGGTCTGAGTAGCCACTCCATGATGTTGAGCTACGGAATGGGTAGCTTCTGAGCGAGTGAAATCCTCCACTCTTATAAGATATATGACTTGAAGTATTTCTTCCAAAGCTTTGGGGGTGCCAACTGGGAATTGGGGGATAGATTGAACTTTAGTAGTGGAAGATTCATCGTTATGCCCAAGTAGCTCTCTACGCAAGACTCGGTTTGGTGTGTCAAACCCTTTAGCCTTCGATTCCAAATAGGTATAGACGTCATTGTCGACCTCGATTTTGTGCATTTTCATACCTATATCCCCCATTGTTTTGAAGTGGATTTCCAAGTACTAGATGGATTGATGCCTTATTGTACTACAAGTACAACAAGTATGTCAAGTTATTGTAGTGTTTAATAAGATCTGCCAGGATATTCAATCAGGAGACTAATGCCGCCCATTGCAGTCGTAGTTGAATGAGATGTTAGATGGTCTCGCTCATTCTTGAACTACATATACAGCACTATCTTCATAGCCCTGTTTTTCGAAGGTTGCTATGCAGTTCTTTCCCTGCTCCTTGGCAAAGTTTTTTGCGTAGGCAGCCCGCTCCTCAACCTCTCGATCTGTTTGGATCGAATTCTCACTAACCTCAACAATGCCTACTGATACCTCTGTACGCTTATACACTTCAAAATAGGTCAGTTCCCGCAATTTTTTTTGAAAGGATTTCAGAAAACCAACAGCGTGAGAGCTTGGCATGTTTGGTAGGATGACTGTGTATTCATCTCCTCCAAACCGATAAGCATGGCCATGGGAATAGACGTGGGATTCCAGAGAACTCATGAATTTGGGAAGAACGTCTCTATCAACCCGGGGTTCACCGTACTCCGTATTGAACTGTTTGAAATCATCAATATCAAGGTAAGCAACACAGACTGGAGTGCTTCGAAGCTCGCAGGTGGCACGATAATAGGCAAGGTCGGGGATGAACAGAGATGGTGCGGTGAGAATATGGAATTTCTCGTCATACATCCTCTCGCCCAACCCCAACCCCCCCCGTTTTTTGAGCAATTCCTCTGCATACTGGATGGAAAGATAATCAGTTATCTTTGGCAACCCAGAGAATCCTGTGTGTTCGAACCAATATTCGTTCATTACGATTGAAAATGAAGTTAGTCTCTCATCTAGTCTAGCTCTAAGGTCATGATTGAAAGTGAATCCGCTTCGCTTCTCTACGTCAAATGCCTCTGATCGTCTTTCCTGGATGATTGCCTTTTTCAGAAGCGGCAAGAAATGATTATCAATATCAATTTGTCCGTCTTGAGACTTTGAGAGGAGAGAGTTGAGTTCAGTGAGCTTTACAAATGTATCGCCAAGCTCCTGGGGTTGTAGACCTAATGCACTTTGTACAGGTTGGTCAACATTTTTAGATAGCCAGTTCTGATAATGCACCACACAAGAACGCAAAGTGGATGCGTCTTCGCTTTTGAAAATTGTCATAATTCACCTCACTGTCTGCTTCTCTTGCGAATGCCAGCCCAACATTCGAATTAACAGACTGCAATAGTATATGCCGGATTGACTTGGTGGTAACCTTTGCACCGACAAACTTGGAGATCAGCAGCACCAGATCATCTTTCATCGACCTCGTCTAGCATTTTGTGTACGTCATCGATAGATTGCATGAAATGCTCATGTCGTTTAAACTCGTCTAGCATATAACCCTCAGAACCGCCAAGGTTTTTAGGCTTACCCTTGTCCATGTATGTCAATGAGCTTTCACCTTCTGTCATCATTCTGTACACGTCTGGGAGGTTGAGAAGATTGGTGTATAACCTTTGAGACTTCATCTTCATCTTCTGCATTATCTTCGGGGATGCCAACGAAGAACTCCATCACAGCTTTATAAGCACGTCCCTCCAAATCCCAATACCCCAATACAAGCCAAAACTGAATACCAATATCATTGTATTCTGGAGCTTCAAAGAAAATATTGATGGGTTCTCCTGATTTAATATCATCGCTCATATTTGTCGGGTTCTGTTCCCAACTATATGAACCAAACGGTGACTGCTCTTTCATAAAGGCAATCTTGCCAACAATGCTATTCTTTATCGGAGGATTTTTCAGCGACCATTCATCTTCATACGGATCAGACTTTGAACCGTCTTTTTTAGTGATTAAGGCAAAGAGGCTAGTTGCTGCTCTTCCTTCGTTTGTGACTTCTAATCGCAACTGATCGTTGCCATAGTAATATACATCTTCATATCGGAACAATGGTTTGGCAAATGCGGCACGTTCAGCTTCCCATTGATCTCGTTGTTGAATTATCTGTTCCTTTGCTTGTTTAGTTGATTGCAAAGCTGCTATCGCTGCTACAACCACACCTATGCTAGCTAGTGCCCCAATCCATGCTTCATAACGTGAACGTCCCTCTTGATTCATGGCTGCCACCGCAAATAGTGAGGAAATCATAACTACAATAATGCCTATAATGATCACTATATTTTTTGTGTGACGTTTTTTCCAGAGATTCGATAATGTTTTACACATGGTTGTTACCGATTTACAGTAAGCCCAACATTCGAATTAACAGGCTGCAATGGTATATGCCGAATTGACTTTGCGGCAATCCATTTATTGCCTGAGATTATAGCAGAGATTTCGGATTGCATGCTATACCTGTTATTGCCCTCTTGCCGCCAAGCTTATTAAAAACCAATACCGGAAGCGAACCCAGGCCCAAGGGAAACCGCCCATGGCAGTCGGAGTTCAATGAGTTGTTAGGGGTCATTTTCCTGCCAGCGTTGCTGCTTCTTCAATCCAGCGTGCAAGAGCTTCTTTGTTCGTATATTTATAAGCTTTGAATCCATTGGATTCTATTTGTTTAGGTATAGCCCCCGCCGAGCCAGTATTCCCATTTTGGTCTTTAAGATCGTGAATTTGTACTGCAACAAGCCCATTCCCTTTTTCAAGAGATTTGTCTATTTCGTAGTTAATATACTTTCTTTCAGCGGTTCCATATGTTACGCAAACCAAAGTAACAGATGTGTTCTTTAGAGCTTCGTCAATCATGTCTTTGATTGCTTTGTCGCCTTTTTTCTTTGCCTCTTCCCACAAAGAAGCATCTTGAAAACCAGCAGCTGAACTACCTGTTATGTTCGGTATACTCCTGATTTGATTTACCTTCCA
>JAAGZO010000431.1 GCA_024206195.1 bacterium
AAACTAATGCACATATACTTTTCGTTCTGACAATTTCTTGATTTCGTTTCTTATTCAACACTTTCTGGATCACGGTAAGGCTTTCAACAACTTGGTCTCTAGCCTTTCCGGTAACTCCAGACAAATTGACTTTAGAACTTTCATTCGCTGGGGAACTAAAATTGTAAATTTCGCGCTCCAGTAAAGATAGATAAACTTGATGCTTATCAGTCTTCTCCGAATAAGTATTAGTAGTTGGCGAACAAAGAATCAGAGGCTTTTCAGCTATTCCGATCCTTCGCAAAAATAAAGGAAATAAAGGCAATTGAGCTTCTTCTTTAATTTCAACTTCTTCAGTTTTTGGAGGTTCATCCTTCAAATCTTCATCATCAGCCACAAATTCAGGCTTCACTTCTCCGTTTTCATCCCATACATCTCTTCCTGTAATCGTAGTCAATCGAAATCCGAGATTAAACATGGCAGCTTGACTCAGAGCAAGGTCTTCATCAGGCAACTTGGGTGAAATCCACAAGTCCAACAAAACTTGCTGGTTATCAAAAACAATGGGTATTTGAGGCATATATTCAGTATAAGTGACAACGGAAAAGTCCGCCAAGGTTGCGGTCAAAGGCCAATGAACCCTTTGATAGAGTCCTGATCCTTGTAACAACTTAGCAAACTTCTCCGTCAACAAACAA
>JAAGZO010000432.1 GCA_024206195.1 bacterium
GAGAGGAAGTATTAATATTCCTGATATAAGCGGTCTTGCAAGGTTAGAAGATATACCAAGTTTTGACCAAGAAGCATTAAGAAAAGAACTTATGGAAGATATGAGAGGAAGTATTAATATTCCTGATATAAGCGGTCTTGCAAGGTTAGAAGATATACCAAGTTTTGACCCAAGCGTTTTAAAGCAAGATATATTAATGTCTATACCACAACAACAAGTTCCAGATGTTTCTAAATTTGTAACACAAGATGATATATCTAAAGCTATAGCTGGTATTGATATGCCAACTTTCCAACAACCAGATTTATCTGCTTATGACACAAGACTTGCACAACTAGAAGAACAACTTGCTGGTTTTAAACAGCCAACTGGCGGTAGATTTTCTGTAGATCAACAATTGCCTATGGGATTATTTTAATGTCAGTATCACACGAAGAAGTAGTTAAAGCTGCACAAGCAGAACAAATATTAACCTCAGAAGTTTTTAAAGAAGCGGTAGAAAATCTTAAAAACGAATACATTACTCATTGGTTAAACTCAAGAGAGATAGATGATGTTAATGCTAGAGAAGATATCCACAGGTCATTATTACTATTACCAGAGGTTGAAAGACATCTGCGTATCATTGCTGAAAAAGGCAAACTTACAAAAGCTAATATAAACAAAATTAGAAATATTGGTTAAACCTTCCCTTTTTACACATTATTAAGCTAAAATACTCTTAAATACATAAGGAGTATTTATTATGGCAATAACGGATAAACCGACTGCTTTACAAACTGATAAGGAAGTTACTACTTCGATGTTTGAAAGTTTCTTAACCCCTGAAGAGGATAAGGTTGAAGATGCAGTCACAGAAACAGAAGAAGTAACACAAGAAGAAGTTATCGAAGATGATTCTGAATTTGTTGATGAAGAAATTGATCAAGAAATTGCAGATGAATTAGAAGATGACTATGAAGAAGAACTGGATGAAGAACAAACAGATGTTGAAGAGGAAGCTCCGCAACTTCAAACATTTACTGTAAAAGTAGATGGCCAAGAGGTAGAAGTCACGCAAGAGGAACTCGTCAATGGATATTCTCGTCAGCAAGATTATACGCGTAAAACACAAGAACTCTCTCAACAGCGTAAAACTATTGAGCAGCAGCAAGCAGAGTTAGCGCAAAGAGATGCGATATATTCGCAGTTGTTACCGAAGATGGAAGCCCAATTAAAGGGCGAACTGGCTAACGAACCAGACTGGAACACTTTGTACGAAGATGATCCTGTTGGGTATGTTCGCGAAAAACAGCTTTGGGATGAAAAGAAAGAAAAGCTTAGTGCTGTAAGTGCTGAACAACAAAGGCTTCAACAAGAGGCTTTGGTTAAAAAGCAACAACAACTTCAACAGTTTGTTGAATACGGCAATCAAAAGCTTCTTGAAATAATCCCAGAATGGCAAAACCAAGAGGTTGCTGCTAAAGAAAAAGCTGCTATTAGTGAATATGCTGTAAATTTTTTGGAGTACACTCCAGAAGAAATACAACAGGTTTATGATTATCGTGCTTTGCTTGGTTTAAGAAATGCTTGGTTAAACTCTAAAACAGTTGAAGCCACAAAGAAAAAACCAACACAAAAAGCACCAGCAAGAGTGGCTAGACCTGGAACTACTAACCGACCTAAATCGGCAGCACCTGTGAAGAAAGCAAAACAAACATTAGCAAAAACTGGAAGAGTCCAGGATGCTGCTAAAGTTTTTGAACAATTTTTAAAATAATTTTATTTATACAGGAGTATAAGAATGGCTAAGGTAACTAATGCTTTTGACACATATTCGGCAACAGCTGACAGAGAAGATCTAAGTAATATCATTTACAACATCTCTCCAATGCAAACACCATTTATGTCATCAATTGGTAAAAAAAATATTAATAACGTAGTGTTTGATTGGCAAACAGAATCATTGCCTACACCTAGTGCTGCTGGTCAGTTAGAAGGTTTTGAACTATCAAGATCTGCTGCTACAGCAACAGTTAGAGCAAGTAATGTTGCAATGATTTCATCAAGAGATGCAACTGTAACTGGTTCTCAAGACGCTTCAGACCCAGCTGGTAAGAGATCAGAAATGGCTCACCAACTAGCTATTATGTCTAAAGCTTTAAAAAGAGATATGGAAGAAGCTCTTTGTCAAAAAGGCGCTAAAACAACTGGTAATGCTACAACAGCTAGGGTAACTGGCGGTTTTGAATCTTGGATGAAGTCTAATGTAAGCAACGCAGCAGGTTCTACACCTACTGGTGGTGGTGCAGCTCCAACAGACGGAACTCAAAGAGCTTTAACTGAAACTTTGCTTAAAGCAGTATTACAAGATTGTTTCACAA
>JAAGZO010000433.1 GCA_024206195.1 bacterium
AAAGCAGGCGTTGGGCATAAGAAGCCTTACCGGGCTCTTCTGGGAAGCCGGAGTATTTCCCGAGGCAGTTCCCGAGGCCGCGCCTCTGTTTCGCTTCCCCATTTTTTCTCGATATAGCGTAAATCCGAGCAAGCCCAGAAGTCTGCAGCGAGAATAGGTATGGACAAACCTGTTATATGTACAAGCCTGAAGCGATTCCTAGCAAATGCATACTATACATGCGCTAACTTGAAACATGAACTAGCATCCAAAAACACGGCAAACAAGAACCTGAATTCCCATTTTATCAATAATACCAAATTTAAGAAAGATTTCCTTGTGACGAATAGCAAGCCTAAAGAATTGCGCTACCAAATCTGGTCTTTGATAGCCATGTTCAATGAAAGTCATGACCAAATCAGCTAACCTTTTTTCAAAGTACAGTAACTTATTAGCAATTCTTGCGAACTGAAGTGCTTGACCATAAAATACCCTTAGACCAATCCCAGAATGTACATTACTGCTTGCAAATCCGTATTTTGTAACACGGAAATTATATGCATCCATTTTATCATAAATGTCTAACATAGGTATGCCGTCATTTGTAATAGTAATAGTACAGTCAAGGTAATTGGCACATTGGCGAGATGAAGTAATTTCTAACGGAATTGAATTTGGATAAATTCTAGCAGCAATTTGGCAAAATTCTGGAAGATTAATTGCAATAATATCATCAATAAATCTTTTGGTACTATCGAGGGCAGAAATGACCTCAATAGGCCCACTTTTATCGTGAACAAATTTCCATTCATACCCTGT
>JAAGZO010000434.1 GCA_024206195.1 bacterium
AGTGATGCGCTCGTCGCACAACTGCCAGATAGTAGGCATTTCTATTGAAACGCCCGTGTTACAAAGACGGGCAGATTTCTTAGTAATACACAGAGATTCCAGAATTTTACGCTTAGTTATGTTACGTTCACGTGCCAGAATACAAGTGGGTTTCAGAAAAGGACTATGAGTTTGAGACTGAGATGATTTTGAGTCTTGTTTGGTATGTAAAGTAAAGGCAATCGCGAGGAGTTCTGATGATGCTCTGCCATCCGAACTTTAAGATTTCGCCCTGTTTCACCGACGTACTGAACGCCGCATTTGCAAAAAGCACAGTAAACACAGTTGCGACATTTAGAAATATGTTGGCGACCTCTATAGATAGTAAACATATCCTCAAGTTTTCCAGGATACTGGTACCAAGTTTGTATGTTATAGTTAGATGCGATTTTATGGAGTTTGTCGCTGATACCAGGAACAAATTGGCTTATCATAACCGGTCTTTTTGGTGTTAGATCAGCGCAAAGAGGTTGA
>JAAGZO010000031.1 GCA_024206195.1 bacterium
CCATTCTCATACCAACTTATAAAAGCTGGTCCATTTGTATTGTGAAGTTTATCATTAATATAATATACTTCACTCTTTTTTTGACCATCCGCATAAAACTCTACCACGGCAGGTCCATTTGTATTATGAAGTTGACCCTTGCTGTTTTTATGTTGAATGTCTTTGCTCATTTTCTTTTCTCCTTATTTACTTCCCTTTAACCCTTAATACCCATACACGAAAGTGTATGGGCAAATAATCTAGTAGATTCGTTCAATCCAGATCCTCCAATCTGGATTGTCCTCCCTATACTTTTTCAACAAAATCTGCGCGCTTTTAGCAGAATATGTTGAATCAAACTCCTCTGCTGCCCAGTTCTTGTAGGCAGCAAAGATTGTGAATTTTTGTCTTCCTTTTTTCATTTATGCCCTCACTTTTCAACATAATTCTTAGTTGCATTCAACCATTTTGCGCAATCTGGGTCCTCCATCCCATAAGTTTTTTGCAATATATCAAGCGTTTCCGTTGCATTTAGTTGCAAAGTCGTTGCAACATATGTTGATTTCAAATGCTTCAATACTACCTCAGGGGCTCCCTCCAAAGCCCAACCAATCTCTTTCCATTGCCAACTCTCATTATCAGAATATTGAACGCGTAGCATGCCTTCATGAACCGATAGAGACCATTGAAACTTTCTCTTCTTTTTAGCAAGATCTTGGTTTGTTCTCTCTATACCAATTCGCTCATAAAGAACTTGGTCCGCATAAGTAGAAAATTTCCAGTATATACCATTCTTCTGAATCCAATCCGCAAATTGTGGCGTTGTCCAATACCCATAAGAAAAAATTACCCTAGAAGCTTTGCTTAGCTCAATCGTTGACAAAGCTTCAAAGCGTTCTTTCAAATCACTAATCCAAGGTAGCTTTAGGTTTTTATCCTGTCGCAAATCCTTGCTTTTTTCAAGAACAAGACCTAGAAGAGCATGGATTTCAGACGACAATCCCTCATATTCTGGACGAACAAGCTGATCCCATACTTTCAAATAATCAAAGGTTCCTTTGTAGCTCATCTTCTTATCTCCTGTTTATTGTTGGTTTATACCTTATTCTCTTTAACCCCTAAAACCCATACACTTTTGTGTATGGGTAATTTTATAGGATTAACGCTTTAAAGAGACTGCTTGCATCCTTTTAACACTGCTTCTTTCAAAACTACTGCTCTGCAATGCTCAAGATCCTTTATTGAGTTTGCGCAATGAAGCGCACTAATGGTATCTCCTGAGCTGGCACAATCGTTTAGCATTTTCTTCATCATTGCAATGTCCTCATTGTAACTTGCTATAATTCTTGCAATATTACTAGAACTTTCTGTTTTGGTTTCAATCTTTTTATTCATTTTCTTTTCTCCGGTTTATGATGTTTGCTAACTAACCATCTTAACCCCTAAAGCCCATGCATTCTCATGCATGGGCGTAAATGTTATTTGCATCTAACAATTAGGGGCAAATAACCTTTCCGTTCTATAGTGCTGCCTTTATGCAATATAGCGTATCCTTTTGCGCAAGCAGCTGATGCTTGCCTGTAAAGATCGCCTTCATCTAGTGCTTCTAAAAGATAAGCCTCTTTACCATCTGTCCAAATGATAGATGGAAGCTTCTGCTTCTGCTCTTGCTCTTTAGAAGAACAACCATAACACAAACTCAACATCATAATACTAATTAGTAGTAGCTTCATTTTACATTTCCTTTCCTGGATTTGTTGTTTTCCCTTTAACCACCTATTACCCATACACTTTCGTGTATGGGTAATTTTACTCATCACCAATACTGTATCACTAACAGTATTGTTGCTATTGACAAAATGCAAAACATAAATACCCCCAAAACCACATAAATATCCGAATTTCCTTGGGCTTTTTTAGCAATATTTCCTTGGGCTTTTTTAGCAATTTGATCCAAAGCTACCGCTTTGCAATGCTTAAGATCCCTTATTGAGTTTATGCAATGAGTTATGCTAGCGACATCTCCTGAACAAGCACTCATCATTTGCTCCATCATTGCAATGTCGTTATCATAACTTTCTGTAATTCTTTGAATCTCACTCTCATCATTTCTGGTTTCACTCTTTTGACTCATTTTCTTTTCTCCTTTATAATTATAGTTTGCTTTTGTATAGTAATATGAGGTACCACTATCGCTGCGTATTCTTTCTGCTATCAATGCTTTATGAGCGCTTTTCCAGAACTTAATATCTTTTGGTTGAAAAATCGTATCGCTCGTATCCGCATTTACTAATTTTGCTTCCGTTAAATCTGCCCCTACGAAATTTACATTTTTCAAACATATGCTGTCAAAATTAGCTTTTTTTAGGTTTGCTTCGGTAAAATTAGCCCCTTCTAAACTTGACCCGTCAAAATTCGCTCCTTCTAGGTTTGCTCTAATAAAAATAGCTCCTTCTAGATCTACGCCGTCAAAATTCGCTCCTTTCAGATTTGCATCGGTGAAATCAATGCCAAACATGATTGCACTATCAAAATCAGCTCCTATCAAGCTTGAGCCAACAAAATCGGCTCTAGGTAGAATGTAATTGCTAAAGTCAGCATTGAAACCCTGAAATCCTCGAAATGATCTTTTGTGGCTCATTTTCTTTCCTCCGGTTTATGATGTTTGCTAACTAACCATCTTAACCCCTAAAGCCCATGCATTCTCATGCATGGGCGTAAATGTTATTTGCATCTAACAATTAGGATTGGATATAACCTGTCCGTGCTGTTGTTTCTATACAATATAACATATCCTTTTGCGCAAGCAGCTGATGCTCGCTTGTAAAGACCTCCTTCATCTAGTGCTTCTAAAAGATAAGCCTCTTTACCATCTGTCCAAATGATAGATGGAAGCTTCTGCTTCTGCTCTTGCTCTTTAGAAGAACAACCATAACACAAACTCAACATCATAAACTAATTAGTAGTAGCTTCATTTTACATTTCCTTTCCTGGATTTGTTGTTTCTTTCTCTTTAACCACATTCCCTCTTTACGTACTAAGAAATTCCTCCCTCCAGTTGCCCTTACTACACTCAATGCTTGGAGTACTATATAGATTATAAATCGAACGCTCATACCTTGATTTAAAAACCACCTGTCCTTTATAATGAATCTCAATTGTTGTTGTATGGCTGCTTAGCCCAATCATACAAATTATGTTTCGTGTAATTACCATATTGTTATTAATCCGGCTGGAGTAGCTTAGATTAAAGTTCGAATCATTATGAGGACTAGTAAAACATGATTTTGCTTTACCAAAAGGAAAATTACGCGCTTTCTCGTATATTGCATGTAGCACTTCTTCTTCTTTCTGTTCAGCCATTAGCTTACCGTGTCGTTGAAACAACGTTTTGTAAACATATGTGCTGAACATTGAAAAACCCTTTTCTATATACCTATTGGTAATACTTAGTTTCTCTTCTTCGTTGCGGCTATCATAATCGGAATAGAATAGTTCGCGCATCAAACCCACCAATACACCCAATATAGAGGTCCTTTCCTTACAATACTCGGAATACTCCCAAAGCGCTTCTGGATCTTTTCCAGCAAGAGATTCTTTATACTTATCAATCACGTTACGTGTTGAAACCAATTCCTTTGTTGAAAAAGCATTAAAACGCTTGTTCAACCTTCCAATCCAAGGAGGGAAGTCTGTAGCCAGGTCAACCTCTAGATCGGCTTGCAAATTATTGGTTTTTTTACATACAAGAAACACAAGCTCTCTTATTCTAGATGTATCTTGACGCAAAAATTCTTCAAACTTCAAAATGTCTCCCTCATCATTTTTGGTTTCAATGTTTTGGCTCATTTTCTTTTCTCCTTATTTAGTTCCTTTTAACCCCTAAAACCCATACACTTTCGTGTATGGGTAAAAGTTCGTGTATAGATGGAAGGTTAAACTCGTTTCAATCTCCTGACTCCAATAATCCTACCATCCTTCCGAATTGGATTATCAGCTGGTGCCGTTCCTGGTACAAGAAGGTCTTTTCTCTGGATAACGCCGCCGACGAGCGCCGATACAATCAAGTACGTTCCTTCTTCTGGTTCGGGAAGTCCCTCAACTTCTCCAAATTGATCCGCTCCCATAATTGGAACCGGACTTCCAGCAAGTGCGATTTGCTCGCCCGGAATCGTACTAACACGTACAATTCCAGATGATTCAATTGTCGTCTCTACGCCTTCCGCAGAGATAAGATTAATTGTGTGTGGTGTAAAGTTTTTGAGTTTCATTGTGTTTTCCTTTGCGTTTTTGAGTTTCATTCCTTAACCCCCTAAAACCCATACACTTTCGTGTATGGGTAATATTGTTTCAACGGAATTCTCGCAGCATCGCATACACACCATTGCAACTCATTCCGTAAAGTTTTGCAATGTCCTTTGTTCTTACTTTATTCTCCTTCAACCAAC
>JAAGZO010000435.1 GCA_024206195.1 bacterium
CAATAAATAATGGTAAAGTTGCTTCTTGGAATAAGCATAAGCATATTCAAAGCTTATATGGATGGAGTTGAAGTCACGAAATTTCCTGAGTTCATGACTGAGATTGATCTGGTTGAAATTTCTACTGAAATGGCTGGATTAAAGTTTGCAAACTCATTTGGTTTAGCTTTTGCTCCTCCAACTACTAGCGTTTGAAACAGAATGAGAATTCGCAGTGGTTAAGACATTTGTTCTCGATAAAGACTTAATTACTAACATCTCGCCAAGAATTTTAAAAAACAACTCCTAACCCCTAACTAATGAGGCAGCATGTAATAATATTGAGTTCATCTCAGAAAAGTAGGCAATATATTGAGTGGAAGGTGCGAAGCAAAATAAAAACGAATTTCCTAATAAGATTTTGATAGGCTCAGTTTAGGCTGCTTATATAAAAGAAGATTGGGAAGAGCTAATAGGACTTTGTAACGAATTTGGCTAGATACTGTAGAATTAAATCTTTCTTGTAGTCGTGGAATGCCAGATAAAGGAATGGGGAACGCTTGCTCAGATAATGAAGATGTAGTTAGGGATATTACAAAATGGACTGTAGATAAAGCAAAGATGCCTTTTTTCATCCAAATGTCACCAAACTCAAGTATTATGCAGCAATAGCCACCCATCCACACGCATCCCCACCCATCCACACACATCCCCACCCATCCACACAGCTCAAGGTGCTACTGGAATCATTACCACTAAGACAATGTACTCTTTACTAGATCCTACAGGTGATGGTAAACCATATCCAAGTGTAGGAAAGAGGGAGCATAATCACTATGGAGGGGCATGCGGTTCAGTTTTGAGGCCAATCGCTCTCAGAGTTGCAACTGAAGTGTCGAGTATCCCCCAGTTTAAGTTAGAAATAATGGCTATTTTTGGTATCAGTGCTTAGCATACTATGGCATATCTTAGGTATGGAGAAACTAA
>JAAGZO010000436.1 GCA_024206195.1 bacterium
AATGACACAAATCGATGATATAACAATTCTTTCAATAAGATTGACAGAAATGCACGCTTACATGAATGGTCTTAAAGATGGTCTTAAACTTAACGGAAAAGACTACGAAGAATTAGACTATGATGGAGCTCCAAGAGTATGACAGATGTAAAAGAATGTTTAAGGTGTAGCAAAAAGGAACACCCAGAGCAAGGCGGCAAGTATGGCTTTATCTGTTGGCGGTGTACACACATCGAAATGAATGAAAAAGCAATGAGTGAAATACTACACAAACTTAACCAACTCATAAGCAAGTTAGATGATTTATATAATATAGGTAAGTGTGATTGATGTGAAAAAGAAAAACGAGTGCAATGCATGCAGCAGCAAGCCCGACAAGTTTTATTTGCTATGCACAGAATGTATGGCAAAAGCAGATATAGCCAACAAAGTATTAAAAAAGATAATAGAAACAACAGACCCAGCGGCAAGAAACGACATAGTAGAATTATGGAAAACTGTAATTGATACGTCAAGAGAGTATAGAGATGGAGAAGAGTAAAAAGAAGTTTAACCC
This sequence comes from bacterium, assembly GCA_024206195.1. Next base: position 557 of record JAAGZO010000436.1, read on the forward strand.
TAAAAAGCCACATATGATCATAAAGAGGGATGGCCAAACACTGTATGTGGCACAAGAGGGCGAAGTGCATATTATTAATATCAGCATAGAGCTTGAAGGCGCAAGAATGATAACACTAACATCGGAATGAGAAATGTACATAAATATACAAAGATGGTACAATTAAGTACAAGAATAGCGATAATAAAACGATGGTGTAAAAATTACATATGGCAAAGGGTATAAAAACAGGCGGAAGAAACATAAAGAAGGGTCAAGTATTAAATCCTAACGGTAGACCCAAGACAGCAAAGGAAACAAAACTAATAAGACAAACCTTAACGGATGACGTTGTAAAGACAACCGAACACTACCTGTCTATGAGCAAGGAAGACTTGGAGAAGGCAAAAAGAGATAAAACCAAACCCTCGCTTGAATTGATAGTAATAAACATTATAAGCAAGTCTATAGAGCAAGGGGATAATTCAAGACTGTCAGGGTTATTAGACAGAGTTATAGGTAGGGTGAAGCAAGAAATGGATTTAACGGTTGACGGAGGGTTGGAATTTAACTTCAATATACCAAGACCAAAGAGGAAGAAAGATGATTAAGCGAGTATTCAAGATGTTAGATGGCACAGTTCAAGTATGGGATGAGAACTTGAAGCACTTACCAGAGTTTGAAGGGGATTATGAAGAGAAGAAAGGTCTGATAATGGCATCAGTAGCCGGCAAAGTAGAGTGGCGTAAACAAGGTGTAGGTGGAGGCTTTCAAGGGATAAGCGAGAAGGATTTCTAATGAAGATCAAGGAGTGGCAGCACTGGACAGATTCAGTGCCGAGTTGGTTTGACTGGGAAGAGTGGTATATGTCGGTACATGGCTGGATATGCCCTAAGTGTAATCATGTGTGGAGCCCAGAAGTAAAAGAGTGCGTAGTTTGTAATGAAGCAGAAACAGAATAAAGGGGTATGCTCGATGGCTCAAGAATCGCGGTAAATGGTAAGCTTTATGCTCATTCGCGCTTGCATCGAATTAGTATTTGATATTAAAGGCATGCCCCTATTTAACATGGCAACAAATGCAGATAATAAATGATTCATACATACCACACCCGCCGGTAGCAGCATTTCACGCTGCGCCCGAACATTCATTACATCAAGGGATAAGATACAGTAAGGGCATAATGCACCCCAAAGGGGAGGGAGGCACAACAGGAGTTATTAAGGAGATATTAGCATTATGTACCGAGTTTGCTGGGTATAAGTGTTGGATATTTAGACTAGATTATGAATCACACAAAAAAAGCACAATCGATTATCTGTATGAATGTATACCTAAAGAGCTAATAATAGGTTACGACAAGCCTAATAGAGGTTATGACAGACAAGATCATGTGATGCGCATTAAGACTAAAGACCCTGATAAGCCAAGCACTATATGGTTGTTACATGGCAAGGTACCTAAAGGAATGGAAACAGCACAGGTAGGGTGTGCGTTATTTCTTGAAGCAGATGAGATGCCTTACGAGGTAGTTAAAACGGCAGCATCAAGAGTAAGACAACCCAACGTGCCGTTATACTTGATGTTTGATTATAACCCACCGCCTAAGTCACACTGGCTGTACAGGTACTTTGAGAAAGAACCAAAAGAGAAACCAGAGTTAAGGAAAACAAGAAAGTGCTTCTTTATACCGGCAGGCACCAATAAGAAATACCTACCCAAAGGACATTACGACCAATTAGAAGAATTATACCCAGAAGGCACAGATGAATATAAAAGGTATGTTTTAGGTGAATACGGGTCTATCACAACAGACTTAGCTGTGTGGCAACAATGGCGTTCAAGCTTACACATAACAGAAACAGAACTTAAACCCATAGTGGGTGTGCCAATAGTCAGGTGTTGGGATTTTGACTTCCGTGCAGCATGTGTATTATTGCAGATGGTAGACCAGAGGGTTAGAATACTATACCCAGAGGTGTGGAGCCCGAATAAAGGGGTTGATGAGTTTGTGCCTTATGCGCTAGACATAATTATGAGGCATTACAGCGACTTTGAATTTAAAGACTTTACTGACCCGTCAGTGGTTAACAAGCGAGGGCATATAAGCGCAGCACAAACGACTAAAAGTATTGCAAGGCAGTATAATGTACATTTAGATGATGGCTTAGAGGATTGGGTGCAAAGACAAAGAGTGGTAAACTACTTCTTAACTAAACTAAGCGGAGGTAAGCCCCAGTTTGAGGTTGATAGCAGAAACGATATGATTATAGAGGGCTTTGAGGGTGAGTATAGATATAAGAAGTCGGCAGTGACACGAACCGCAAAAGATGTTGATAAGACAACAGTGCATGCTAGTTTACAGGATTGCATACAGCATGGGTGTGGATATTATTATGATCAACTACACGACCAAGAAGAACACTATGAGGACATACCCGAAGATATGTATGATTTTGAAGCAGACTATGAAGATCACAGTAAGGCGTGGCCGGAAAGGTAAAAATGGATGATGATTATCACTTGTTATGGTTTATGTTGTGGTGTATCAGTTAACACTATTAAGGGTAAATGCAGCTGTAGTGTGTGGTTAGGAACATAAAATGCAGAAAAAAGAACCTATTGATGAAAATAATTCAAAAAGGTATTGCAAAGTTTGTTATAAAGAATTACAATCTTGGCAGATAATAGGGATATGTAATCAGTGTGAATATGAATTGAGTTTGGAGGAGGGGGAGTCGGAAGAATACGACTTCACGTTTGCAGATTATGGCGAAGATGGATGATAAGGCGATAGTGGACTATATTAATTCCTGCCGCAAAGCTTCTAAAGAGTACAAACACAAAAGAACATTACGGAATAGAGCCAATTGGAATATGTACAATTACAGGCAGGACTATTCTAAAAAGAAAAAAGGGCAATCAAAAGAGTTCATACCAAAGCTTTCATTAGGGATTAAATACTTTAAGTCGATGCTCGCCACCGGCTTGACTAATAGAAGTGATGATTGGTTTATGGTTGAGAAGGGAAGATTCCCTGATGATGTTTTCACGGCAGATGTTGTTTATGCTTTACTCAAGCATTATCTATATTTGGCAGATGCTAAAGCGAAGATTCCAGAAATAGGTAAATATGTAGCCTTAGACGGTACGGTGTGTGTCAAAGTTGGTGGAGTTACAGATGAAATAGACATAGTTAAGAATGTATATAAAGATAAAGCCCCAGAAGTGAATACAGAAGGGCAACTAGTACAGCCTGAAAAGGAAGTGAAGTATAAAGAGGATGTTGCCAAAAAATGGCGTTTAGTATGGGATATAGTCAACTTTAATGACTGGTACCCTGATATGGAATCACCTGTTAATGACCTAATATGCGATACCCACGATATAAACATGGATTATTATAAGCTGGTGAAGTTGGCCGAACAATACCCTAAGTCATACAGAAAGAAAGTCATAAGCGAAATCAAGCAGTCGTTTGAACGTGATGATGAGAAGTCAGAGAAAGATAATCAATTAAACAAGTCAAGAACCGGCAACAGTAAGCGCAGAAAGAATGTTGTCTTAACTGAATTTTGGGGCGATATACTCAACAAAGATTATGAGCTTGAACATGAGAATGTTATTTGCGTAGTTGCAAACGACAAGTATCTAATCAGGATGGAGCCGAACAAACGACTAGATAAAGATAATCCTTTAGTACACGCTGCATTATTCCCTACAGAAGATTGCGCAATTGCATCAGAGGCATTAGCAGACGCACCCGCAGAGCTCAATAAGATGTATAATGAAATCACTAACTTGTTAATAGATTGTATGTTTGGGGCAGCAAAGGGTGTTTATCAGTACCGTAGAGGCTACGCAGCAAAGCCACACGCATTATCAAGAGGCGTTACTAACGGCAAAGTAATAGAAGTTAAAAGGGATATGCCTTTAGGTGTACAGATATTAGAAAGAATCAAAACAGGTGAAGTGCCGCAAGATTCTTATGCGTTTTATAAAGAGATGGAACAAGCGTTGAATGAAGCGATGCTGATGAATGATATGAAAATGGGCAATGTGCCTCAAGGGTCTAGCGTTAAAGCAACTACGGCAATGATAGCAGACCAAGCAAGTACCGGCATGTTTTCTAGTATATTTAATGAATTTGAAGATAACTGTATAGTGCCATTACTAGAAAAGTCTTGGTGTGAGATATTAGAGAATATAGATCAGGATTCATTCACAGATGAGTTACAAACACTAGTTGGTAAGGAAACTGCGGCAAAGATAAAAGCAATGGAGCCTAAAGTAAGATACACAAAAGGCGCTAATGCAGTTAAATTCACCGTTAGGGGTATATCAGGATATATACAGAGAATTAGAGAGTTCCAGAAAATATCAACACTGGCTGGTCAGATATTCAGTAACCCAGCATTAGCACAAGAGTTTATGAAGGATTACAGTGTGTCTAAGTTATTGGGTCAGTTAATATCAGGAACAGGCGTAAGAGATGACCAAGTAAAACTAGATGATCAAGAGAAAGCTACCGCACAGATTAACGCAGCGGTAGGGCAGGCAATTGCTGGGGCAATGGAAGCTGGAACCCCACCTAAAGGCAAGCCAGAAGAGATTAATAAATTAGATAAACCAACTGAATCTCCATTACCACCAGCAGAGGGTAATGCAGGCGGTGTTCTTTGATAGATAAATTATTGCAAGTAACAATAAATTCGAGAAGAGAAGAATTAATCGATAGCATTAAAGCACTTAGTGTGGGCGGTAAGTTAACAGAGGCAGTTGCGAATAGAATCGCAGGAGCGCTTGCTGAACTTGATGATTTACCAAGAGCCATACAGGAAATCAAATCTGATAATGCTAAACGATTAAAAAGCGCTTGACAATATATGTGATGTAGGTCATATATATTAGAGTAGGGTAAATTCAAATAGGAAAGGAAGAAAGATGACAGATGAGATGGCTGGCAACCCTACGGAAGGAACCGAAGATGGTACTCCTAAAGTAGAAGCCGATATTCCCGAAGCATCCGAAACCGGCGATGAGGACACCCAGAAATGGAGCCAAGTCGAGATTGATGGCAAGACGTTTCAAAGCCCAGATGAACTTAAAGAGCATGTTAAAGTGCTTAATAAGCGTCTGAAAGATGGACAAAGCTATATTTCTAAGCAAGGCGAGGAAATAAGGGCAATGGGTGAACAAGTCGCAGAATTACGGGGCGCAGTAGGTCAGATCAACGCTGCACAAGAAAGTGAAGTTGATGATGAGGCCGAGTTTTTAGCGAATCCAACGGAGTACGTTAAAAAGGTGAAAGCAGCAGCAATCGAGGAAGCCACAAAGTTAGTAGAGGGTAAATCGAAAGAATTTATGACCACTATTAACGCTGAAAAGACAGAAGAAAGACAATGGGATACGTTTATGAAAGATCATAAACAGCTAAAGGTTTTAGGTAAGGACTTTTTAAAAGTACTTGCTGGAACAATAGCACCGTCTGTTGCTCATCTTCCTAGAAGTCAGGCTCTTGATGTGTTAGCTGAAAGAGCTAATGAGTATGTCTTAAGGATTCCAGTAAATGCTGATGACAAGCCTGCACCCGGAATCAGACCGGCTAGGACACCTGAAAAAGGTATCCCAAAAGCAATGTCCAAAAAAGAATATGCAGAATCACAAATTGCTGCATTAAATGAAACGAAAGGCCGCATAAAACCTAGTCACTCGAATTTACCTCGTAAGTAAGTTAATATTTAACGGAGGTAATCAAAATGGCTGGTCAATTCACTTGGACTAGTGATGTATCAGGTGTTCTTAAGAACAACGATATATCTAATAAAGTGTTTAGAGCTGCAGTAGCGGATTCCAAGTGTCAGCAATTTTGTACGGTTATAGATGGTTTTGGTAGACATGCGGGCGAATCAGTAACAATGCCCAGAGCTGCCAACCTAGATGAGCCTACAAGTGCTACACTTTCCGAAACACAGCGAATTCCCGAAGACACATTCGCACTATCAAGTAAAGCCGTAACCGTAAATGAATACGGTAGAGCGGTATCATTTTCTGCGAAATCAGAAGTACTAACTAAACCTGATTTACCAGCAGAAATCGAAGACGCACTCAGACGCAGAATGGCTACATCAATCGATATAGCTGCTATTGCGGGTTTCCAGAGCGCAAAAGTTAAAGCAGTTCCTGATGGAGAAGCATCTCTCGATTGGACAACCAACGGAACCGCTGGTTCTGCAGCCACAGTTAATCTCAATTTCTACCACGTAGAACAGATTAGAGATTATATGATGGCAACACTTCACGTTCCCGCATTTAAAGGCGATGAATACTTCAGCCTAGCTTCAACAAAGGCTTTAAGAGGTCTTAAACAAGACCCTAAGTTTGAAGTTTGGAATCAGTACTCAACACCTGAAAATAAGGCAAACGGTGAAGTAGGTAAGATAGAAGGAATAAGATTTATTGAGGTCAATAATACATCAGTTCTTTCTGGTAGTAAAGGAACAGGTTCTGTATTAGGTGAAGCAGTATTCTTCGGAGCCGATGCAGTGGCAATGGCCGTTGTTGACCCAGTTCACCTTGTATATGAAACCAATTATGGGAATGATTTTGGTAGACAGCATGCAATCGCATGGTATGGAATCCTTGGATTCGATATTATATGGGATACAGGTAATGCTGGTCAGGCTAGAATTGTTCACGTAACATCAACTTAATTGGAGGTATAGAATGGCTTATACCAATAAACATATATGGCAATCAGCTTTATATGATTGGGCAACAACTGGAGCAGGAGAAATTGGAGAATTTTGTCCTGGCGCCAGAGTTAAAATCCTCAAAGTTGGATGTGTTGTCAGTCAAGAAGCTGTAACTGGTACAGCGGGTCTTATTGATTTCAATAAGAATCTGTCAGGAGTTGAAGCTGGTTCAGGCGATGGAGGCATAATCAATCTAGTAGCAGCAGGACATGCACTTGGTGCGGTTCTTGTTGATACTACAAGCACTATCTTTCCTTATGTTCTTTCAGCTAGCGATACACTAGTTGTTGACTTAACAACTGCCCCTGGAACGACAGGAATCGGGCATTGTTTTGTTGAATACGAACTTATTGAAGATACAATAGCGAATGTTGCAAACGTAACTGAATCAACGTAAATAAAAGGGGCGGGGCAACTCGCCCCACTTTTTAATTGGAGGATTAAATCATGGTAGCATTAGCAGAAACAGATTTAACTGTTGCCATTACTCGCAGAGAAAGCATTAACGGAGTAAAAAAGCATTACGGAACTATTACTTTTGGAGATGGTGCTCTTACTTATGTAACGGGTGGAGTTCCTTTAACAAAAGAAAAGCTCGGTTTTGCTAGAGTAGTTTTATCTTTTGACCCCGAAAGAACTACGACTTTTTATGAAGCAGCTTATGATAAAACTAACGAAAAACTTATAATGGCTTATGATGACGACGCAAGTGCCGATGGAGCACAAATTCAAGTGGCAAACACAGTAGCGCCGGCAGCCACAGTAGTTCATTTTGTAGCCACAGGTTATTAACCAACGCTTTTTAAGTGGAGGAATTTATGAGCGAATTTGATAAACGCACTCACATTTTAGATGATAAAGGTTTAAGGGTAATTAAAGAACAACCATATAGAATACGCATGAAACAGGGTTGGCCTAATTTATTTGTCAGAGATGACAAATGTTATTATGAAAATGGCGAACCGTATGGACAGGCAGCACCAGAAGAATGGAAAGCAATGTATCCCGACCACTTCAAAGTTGAAGTGAAAAAGGTTGAATTACCCATCGAGCCTAAAAAGTCTAAGCGTGGGAGGCCTAAAAAGGAGGAATAAATGTCGTATTTCACACGGCCACCAGACAAACTTCCTGTTAGCAAATATTCTGAAATATGTAAAACTGCAGCAGTTAGTCCTGATTCTGGAAAAAATTTAGTTTTTAGAGGTGCTACACTTCATAATAGAGAAGGTAATGATAACAATCTAGGTATGGGGTGGAAGTTCACCGACGGATTATGGAAAGCTGGACAAATTGATGATTCTGCAACACCTGATTATATTGATGACACTACCGATGCTCAAGATGCAGGAGCAGATGATTTCGCATTGTTTACTACTACAAATAACGATGGATTCGCTATTCAAAGTGGTAAAAAGTTCAATCTTATTGGGATTACAATCAGCACAGCGGAAATTGGGGCTCCTACGTATGAATATACGTATTGGAATGGTTCTGCTTGGACTGCTGTAACTTTGATTGATACTCCTGATTATACTGGCGCAGGCGATACTTACCTTTCTTTTGAAACACCTATAGATTGGGCAGTCAGCGATGGAACAGCAGTAACAACTAACGGTATGACTTCTGGACAATATGCATTTAGAGCCAGAGCTACTACAGCACCTGGAACTGCACCATTAGCGACTCTCATGTGGGTAGTTCAAATATTTGATTGGAAAGAAGCTAATGCGGATAATTCAATTTTAAACTTTGACCCGTTCAGTGATATAGGAACGGAAGGTTTTGGAGGTTCATCACTGATACCTTATTTTGGTACAGCAAGTGCTAATAATATGGTGAGTGTTTCTTATTCACAGAAAGGATAGTGATGGGCATGATTTTAGATTGTAACCCACATACAGGGAAAGAACAAAAAAGGGGTTTAACTAATATTCCAAGAAGCGGTGTATCTTCTATTTATACTTGGTATCATCCGTTTAGTACACCAGTGCAAGCAAATATTCCTAGAGATAGCACGGAATATTATTGGCCTATGGATGATTCGACTCCAGACACTGAGGTTGTTAATTACGCAGGAGCAAAAGCGTTAACTAAACAATTAGGTGGAACGCTTAGTGCGGTCACTACTTTTGAATTCAACGAAAGCAATAAGGCCGTATTGCAGGATGGGGTAAGTTGTTATAGCGGAGCTGTTTTAGATGCAGCGATAGGGACTCAAGATTTTTATGCAGAATTTGATTGTTCTTTTAAAGAAGATAAAATTTATCATGGAATTTTTGCTATAGGCGATAGTACTGCTGGGGTAGATTTTGCACATCAAGGACAAGATTTTTATTTATTCATGTATAAAAATGGTGACCCTGCAGGAAACAATAGGGTTTTAAGGTGGCGCCCTATGACCAATGATGTTTGGGCTGATGGGGCAAGACACAGATTCAGAGTTCAAGTTGACAGAAGTAATGATTTGAATTCATTTTTGATAATTGATGATGTTGCCATTAACGCTGCGTCTCACAATGTCGATGATTATGATGGCGTTAGTATTTCAGGTGGGGCAAAGGATACAACTCTTGTTGTTGGTGGAAGGATAAATAACGGGCATCCGCTTAGAGGCGAAATATCACAGTTCAAATTAGTTTTTGGTGATTATGGTTCAGGTTCAACTACGGCAGCATTTGACACAGGCGTTAAACCCACAGTTGGCGATGATGTAGTATTTACAAGAACAACATATCAGCATGGCAACAGTGAATTTTACAACAATACTGAAACTGAAAATTTCAGAGCTCAAAAAACCAATCCTGCTTATAATCGTTTGGATTCTACGAAAGATTCAGAACGAGGATTATCTTTAGAAGCAGGAGCGACTAATTGGGGCTTATATTCTAGGAAGTTTGACCATGCAGCAACTTGGGTGGCATCCAATATAACAGTCACTACTCAACAAACGCAAGGCATAGATGATTGTAAACAAGCGGAAAAACTTGTTTCGACGGCTGCTAATGGGACACTTACTCAGACCACAGCTAAAGCTACAGCAGGCGAAGAAGTATGCGTTTCGGTTTGGCTTAAAGCGGATGCAGGAACATTCGACAGTACAGACGTTATTTTGGAAGTGGAAGATTCTGTTGCGGGGGCTGAACAAGTCACAGGTTTATTGGATGCTCAAACGGGATTGTCTATTACTGCAGGGAATTCAAATCAGATAGGAACAGATTGGAAACAATGTTATATTTTTGTATCATTTACTGGTGGAGCCGCTGGGAATATACGGTATAGAATAAAAATGATTACCGATGCCTTAACTATTTACGCTGATTGTGCCGAATGCAAAATACAAACAACTTACGATTCCAAAAAAACGCCAAGTTCCTTTGTTTATACTTATCATGTAGCCACAACCCGAAATCTTACGTCTGTAAGTATCCCGACAACAGCGATAACCAACGTAAATAAATTTTCTTGGTCGGGGATGTTCCAGATGAACCACCCTGACGGACAAGTTACAAGTGAAGCTCTTCATTTCTTTTCAGTAGTAACGAACATAGGAAATTTCTGGTGGTATCAGAATAACGCTGCTTCGTATAAATTTGCCTATTTAGGTAGCATTGCTGCGAATTGGTATAATCCTAGCTACACATGCGGACAATGGGTAAATATTGGAGGGTCAGTAGATACAGTTGCAGATGAATACACTTTTGCAGTTGACGGAGCAATTGAATACACAGGAACAGTTGCTAAAGGAGCTATCGGAGCAATAACTGGAATATGGTTAGGTTCAAGAGATGGTGCGACCAATATCTGTTCAGAAGCCAACGCTGCGGAACTTAGAATTTATGACGGATTAGCTCTTAATGATGCTCAATTTGCGTCTGAATATTTAGACATGAAAACCAATTTGGGGATTTAATTATGGCATTAAATGTATGGATTGAAATAGACATGTCGGGACTAGGAGCTGGTGCTTTGCGTAGCTTTTTTGAAATGGAAAAAGGAACACCTGAATGGAACGCATTATCTCGCAAACAACAGTTAATTAAAGAAGCCGTATGGCAAGCGAATTCAGAATTAAAAGCCGCTGGTGGCGAGAGAATGTACCGTTCTAAATTAAACAACATGAAGTATCTTCTTTATGTGCATGTGCCTATGAATATAGCAATGGAGTTTAGAGGTTTACCTCATGTCATAGACGATAGGATACGTTGGGCATCAAACGCCTTAAAAGATTTACCTGATATTGTTCATGCTGAATATTTCACAGGAGTAATGGGAGAAAGGGTTGTTTTAAGTCCCGAAGAAGCAGGATACGACCCCGATAAATCATATCCTTATTTTAATGTTTTTTATGGAGTTGAACCATAATGGCTAATTTAACGACAATAACAGATTTAATAAAAGATGTTTTACATCGAAGTGGAGAAAACCCAACTGACATAACAGGTAAATATTACAATAAATCGGTAGAGTACATCAATAGGGCAAGACTAGACATTTTAAAAGGTAAAACCCCAACAGACCCAGATAAACACGTTAATTTTAGATTCGCTGTAAGCCACCCACCTAAAAACCTTACGTTGTTACCTAAAATAACAACAGGTACGGTGAGCGTCACCAATAACAGTACAACTGTGACATTTTCAACAGCACCTAATCAATTAGGGGCAGATATTGATGCAGACGGCTGGTATTTGTATATAGATGGAGAATATGACGTTTATAGAATAGCGGCTCACACAGCAGCAGGAACTAATGCAACCCTAGATTCAGTATTTACGGGCACTACCGCAGGAACAGCATCATATAAATTAGTTAAATTAGAGTATGATATTGGCTCAAGCGACATCTTAAGACTTATTTCACCTTTAAGGATACAT